>CANHEC010000016.1 GCA_947459455.1 Chitinophagaceae bacterium | reverse complement strand
GTTTAAAAAGCTGAAAGAAGCCAAACCCGGCACCCTGGTAGGTGTGCTGGGCTGCATGGCCGAGCGCCTGAAGAGCAAACTGCTGGAAGAAGAGAAACTGGTGGACATGGTAGTAGGCCCCGATGCCTACCGTACCCTGCCAGCCCTGGTGGAGGAAGCGGAAACCGGCCAAAAAGCCGTGAACGTGATCCTGAGCCGCGACGAAACCTATGCCGATATTTCGCCGGTGCGCCTCGACAGCAATGGGGTGACAGCCTTTGTGAGCATTATGCGGGGCTGCAACAATATGTGTTCCTTCTGCGTGGTACCCTTTACCCGTGGCCGCGAACGCAGCCGTGATGATGTGAGCATTGTGGCCGAATGCCAGGACCTGTTTGACCGCGGCTTTAAGGAAGTGACCCTGCTGGGCCAGAATGTAGACAGCTACTACTTTGTGCACGACGACGGCCGCATTGTCAACTTTGCGCAGCTGCTGGAAAAAGTAGCGCTGATCAGCCCCGACCTGCGGGTACGCTTCAGCACCTCGCACCCAAAAGACATTACCGACGAAGTGCTGCATACCATGGCCCGCTACGAAAACATTTGCAAGTACATCCACCTGCCCGTGCAAAGCGGCAGCACCCGGGTGCTGCAACTGATGAACCGTACCTACACCCGTGAATGGTACATGGCCAAGGTAGATCGCATCAGAGAAATACTGCCCGACTGCGGCATCAGCAGCGATATCATTGCCGGCTTTTGCACCGAAACGGAAGAAGACCATCAGGATACCTTGCGCATCATGGAGTACAGCAAGTACGATATGAGCTACATGTTTTTTTACAGCGAACGCCCCGGCACCCTGGCCGCTCGCCGCTACGCCGATGATGTGCCTGAGCCGGTAAAAAAACGCCGACTGCAAGAGATAGTAGAGCTGCAAAACCAACTGAGCCGCGAAAGCAACCAGCAAGACATTGGCAAGCTCTTCAAGGTGCTGATAGAAGGCGATAGCAAACGCAGCGACAAAGACTGGATGGGGCGCAACAGCCAAAACAAGGTGGTGGTGTTTCCTAAAGATGACAAGCCCCTGCAAAAAGGCGACTATGTATGGGTACAGGTGCACGACAGCACCCAGGCGACGCTATTAGGAAAGATGGTTGCTCACAACTAGCAACAAGTATTGGCCCAACCTGATAAGTGGGCCGCATGGCCGCATGGCGGACCGCTAAATCAAGCATACTAATGACCGACATACAAACCATCAAAAATCGCTTTGGCATCATTGGCAATTCGCCGGCACTGAACCACGCTCTGAACGTGGCGGTGCAGGTGGCTAATACTGATCTGAGTGTACTCATTACCGGCGAAAGCGGGGTGGGTAAAGAAGTGTTCAGCCAAATCATCCATTCGCTATCGCCCCGCAAGCACAACCCGTTCATTGCGGTGAACTGTGGCGCCATTCCGGAGGGCACCATTGACAGCGAACTGTTTGGCCACGAAAAAGGCTCGTTTACCGGTGCTGTAGATGCCCGCAAAGGCTATTTCGAAACCGTAAACGGCGGCACTATTTTTCTGGATGAAATAGGCGAAATGCCGCTGGGCACCCAGGCCCGCCTGCTGCGGGTGCTGGAAACCGGCGAGTTCATCCGCGTAGGCTCCAGCAAGGTGCAAAAAACCGATGTGCGGGTGATAGCAGCTACCAACCGCGAATTATTGGAGGAAGGCCACCGGGGACGCTTTCGCGAAGACCTGTACTACCGCCTGAACTCTGTGCCTATTCGCATACCATCTCTCCGCGATCGGCAGGAAGATATTCCGCTGCTGTTTCGCAAGTTTGTCATCGACTTTGCAGAGCGGTACAATACTACGCCGGTGCAGCTGGACGATGAAGCCCGCCATATGCTGATGAGCTACCCCTGGCGGGGCAATGTGCGGGAACTGAAAAACATAGCCGAACAGATCAGTGTACTTAGCAAATCGAAGCAGATCAATGCGGCTGAGCTGAAGCCATTTTTGCCCGATGGCCCGCTGAACCACCTGCCTGTACTGGCCAACCAATCCAGCGGCCAGCACAGCGGCTATGTGAGCGAAACGACCTTTGCCAACGAACGTGACATCCTTTACAAGTTCATTTTCGACCTGAAGAAGGATGTGAACGATATGAAGCACATGTTTGTGGAGCTGGTAAACAACCCCGGTGCGGTAAACATACCAGCCAATGGCGATCTGTTGGGCGGCAGCCTGCTGCACAACGAGATGCCACTCACCTACCCTGTAGCTGCCAAGCCAGCTACAGCCACTCCAGCTATGTATGTGCCGCAAACCGCTACCGTGGCCGAAGCAGCCCACAGTTTTGACCATCACGAGGAAGTGGAAGAAAGCTTGAACATAGCTGATATGGAAAAAGAGCTGATAGTGAAGGCGCTGAAGAAACACCGGAGCAAACGAAAAGATGCTGCCCTCGATTTGGGCATCAGCGAACGTACGCTGTACCGCAAGCTGAAGGAATACGACATTGAAAACCTGTAGTCCCGCTGCCAATCATCACCAGGAGACAAAGAGGAGTTTTGCTATGAAGAACCGAATTGCCTTGATACTACTATCCACAGCCGTGCTGCTGCAAGCCTGCGGTGTGTACACTTTTAAAGACGTGAGCATACCGCCTGAGGTAAAAACCGTGAAGGTGAATTTCATAGAAAACAAGGCACGCCTGGTGAACCCACGGCTGAGCCCTGCCCTGACCGACCGGCTACAGCAAAAGATAGTAGGCCAAACACGGCTTACACGTACCAACAACGATGATGCCGATTGGGTAATCAGCGGTGCCGTGACCGAGTATGGCGTAACTACGTCAGGTATCAGCGCCCAACAGGCCTCTATGAACAGGCTGAGTGTGTTGGTGAGCATTAGTCTGCGTGATAATATCACCGGAAAGACCACCGAGTACCAGGTGACGAAGAGCTTTGAGTTTTCGGGCAACAAAACCTTGCAACAGGCCGAAACAGAACTGGGCGAAGACCTGATACGCGGGGTGAGCGACGAGATTTTTAACCGCCTTTTCTCCAATTGGTAATTGGCACCTACATTCGACCCATGTTGCCCGCCATCGAATACCAACTTGCCCCCAGCCCGACTTTGCCGGCGCAGCCCGACTGGCGCCAACTGGCGGCTGACTACCCGTGGTATCCGGTAGCACATTGGCAGCAAGCGTTGGCTGGCGACAGTGCCGCTGCCGGCCGCCTGTTTTCGTTTGTACAGCAGCCGCTGCGCTGCCAGGTTTTGCTAAGCCTGCCTGCTACAGAGCACACGTTTACAGCACTTCCTGCAGAAACATCCGCCCCCATCACAATCGATGAAGAAGAACCAGCGGTAGCAGCGACCGACGCAACTACCGACGCCGACGCCGGGCTGCTGACCAAAACAGCTGAACTGGCACAACCGGAGCCTGCTGCCGATACCGTCGACCACGTTGATGCTGCCCCTGCTGCCACGCCAGCTGCCGAGACCGAACAAGCATTGGAAACGCTGCCCACAGCTACCACCACGGAGACGGATGAAGCCGCGGCGGACGATGATGCACTGCTGTTTCAGCCCTACCACACGGTCGACTATTTTGCCTCACTGGGTATCAAAATAGATCCGAACCTGCTGACGAACAGCCAGTTCGACCGGCAGCTGAAGAGCTTTACCCAATGGCTGAAAGGCATGAAGCGAATGAACTACCAAACCGGACAGTTTTCTGACGACCCTCAGGTGACCCGCCAGGCTACCGAAAGCCTGCACAAAGACCCGGTGATAACCGCTGCCATGGCCGAGGTGCTGGCCCGCCAGGGACTGAAGGCGGAAGCCATTGCTCTCTACCGCAAATTATCTTTGCTGCATCCTGAAAAATCTGCTTTCTTTGCCAGCCAAATTGAAAAACTGACACAATGACTATTTTGTTTCTCATACTCATTATTCTGGCTTCTGTTATTCTTGGTTTGATTGTACTGGTACAGAACCCCAAAGGCGGTGGCCTGACCGGCAATGTGGCCGGCCTTGGCAATCAGTTTATGGGTGTAAAGCAAACCACCGATGTGCTGGAAAAAGGTACCTGGCTGTTTGCTGCCATCATCGGTGTGCTGTGCATTGTCAGTGTACTGTTCATCAGTGGTCCCTCACAGTCTACCAAGGCGCTGGACCGCGTAGGTACTGGTGGTGCCGCCCCGGCCCAAACTGCGCCTAAGCCGGCAGCCCCTGCCCAGCAGCAGCCCGCAGCACCGGCCAGCACACCGGCACCCGCTCAAAAGTAAACTCCGTACGGGCAACCGCCTGTCAACATATCTGAACAATCCTGCCCCTTGTCGGCAGGATTTTTTATTGCAATTTGCTGGCAGCCTCTAATCAAAGTTTCTTCATGCTCAAGAAAATAGTTCGTGCTTCACTTCTACTGGCCCTTTTGGCTGCGGTAGCCATCTGGTTCTTTTTTTTCAGCAGCGCTACTCAATTTGAAGGCGACTCCACTGTTGTATATATCTACCCCGGTAAAACAGACCGGGCCGCGGTGCTGCAGGCACTCACCGAAACGGGGGCACTTGGCAGCACCACCAGCTTTGAATGGCTGGCCGATGCAAGGAACTATTTCAACAAAGTAAAACCTGGTAAATACCGGGTAAAACGCGGCGCTTCAGTATGGAGCATCTATCGCATGCTGGCCAATGGACGGCAGGAAGAAGTAAAGTTGGTACTGGGTAAAATGCGGCTGCCGGAAGACTTCGCCGGCCGCATCAGTAAACTAATTTATCAGGACTCCGCTACGGTGACCGCCTTTATCAGCAGCGAAGACAGCCTTCGCCCCTTTGGCGTGTCACCTGCTACGTTCATGACCGCCCTCACACAAAACACTTACCGCATTTACTGGACCAGCAGCATCGGTGGGCTGTTTAGAAAACTGGCGGCCGGCACCGAGCAGTGGTGGCAGCAAAACGACCGCAAGGCCAAAGCCGAACAACTTGGCTTTTCGCCTGCCGAGGTGTACATCATCGCCAGCATTGTGGAAGAAGAAACCAACAAAGCGCCCGATAAGCCGCTGGTAGCCAGTGTGTACATCAACAGGCTGCGCAAAGGAATGCCGCTGCAGGCAGACCCGACCATTCGGTATGCCCGTAAAGATTTCATCAGCAATCAGGTAACTTACAATCAACTGAAAACCGTTTCACCGTACAATACCTATCTCAACAAAGGCCTGCCGCCCGGCCCCATTTGCATCCCCAGCCTGGCCACCTTGGATGCTGTACTGGAAGCACCTGGCACCAATTACTTGTACTTTGTAGCGAAGGCCGATCTGTCGGGCGGATCAGTGTTCAATGCCGACTACAATGCCCACCTGAAGGCGGCCGATGAATACCAGGATAGCCTGCAAGCCTGGCTGGCCCGCAAAGCTGCCAAAAAAGCCAACCCCTGATTCCGCACACGCTACTGCATGAAAAGAAGACTCGTGACCCTGCCCCCCATTGCCTACCTGCTGCGTACCAGCAAGCGGGTGACGCTGCCAGGCTTTGAGGGCATACCAGTGTACGATGTGCTGCACTTCTTTTTTCAGCAGGTACGCAAAATTGGCTTCAGCGAACGAGCGGCCGCTATCTCATTCAACATCGTCATGGCCATCCCCGGCGGTCTCATCTTTCTGTTTACACTGGTTCCATTTTTGCCTGCCAGTATTGGCTTTAAGGACCAGCTACTGACGGCACTGAACGACGTGCTGAGCAACCGCCAGGTGTACGATCTGCTAGCCGGCGTTATCAACGATTTTTTTGCCACCGAAAGAAGCGGCCTGATGTGGCTGAGCGTGGCATTCATCATTTTCTTCAGTTCCAATGCCATGATGGGCATTATGAACACGTTCGACAAGAGCTACTTTGAAGGTCGTAGCACCCGCTTCATGGCCAAGCGCTGGACCGCTTTTCGGCTCACCTTTTTGCTGGTACTGCTCATTATTGCCAGCATGTTGCTATTGGCCACACAGGGTAATTTAAAGACATTGATACTAAAGCAACTGGGCTGGGATAATCCACTCATTGTTCATGTTGTAAACTACAGCCGCTGGCTCATAATTCTGGCCCTCACCTACTTTACCATTGCATTCATTTACCGCTACGGTCCCGCCGTAAAGGTGAAGTGGAGCCTGCGGTCGCCCGGCGCCGTACTCGCCACCTTGCTCACCATTTTCGTTACCTGGCTTTTTTCCATTTGGGTCAATAATTTCAGCCAGATCAACAAAGTGTATGGTTCGGTAGGCACGGTTATCATCCTCATGAATATTGTATACATCAACTCATTGATTCTCATTATCGGATTCGAGATCAATGTGAGTATTGCCTCTATCAAGGCACATAGCCGCCACCGCATACGGGCAGAAAACGAGGAAGCAGCAGCCGGGCAGCAGTGAACGGTTTCGCCTGCTCATTGTTAAAAAAGGGCAAACGACCGTGCAACAGCCGGTATGGCTGACTAGTTTTATCGTCTGTTTACTATTCACCAAAACTCTTCAGGATATGCAAAAGCTGAGCCTCTTGATGATAGCCAGTGCGGTAGCACTCCTATCATTTACCCCAGTCTCCAATCTGTCTGTAGGCAGCAAAATGCCCGACGTAGGTAGCATTGCTATGAAAGACGTATCGGGCAAAGATGTAACCCTGCAACAGCTGAGCACCAAAAGCGGTCTGCTGGTAATGTTTAGCTGCAACACCTGCCCCTATGTGGTAAAAAATGAGCAACGCACCAGCGAGATACTGAGATACGCTGCTAATAAAGGGTTGGGTGTAGCGGTACTAAACAGCAACGAGGCCTACCGCAGCAATGAAGACAGCTATGATGCCATGAAGGAATACGCCAGCACACAACAGTACGCCTGGGCCTACGCGGTCGATAAAAATCATGTGATAGCAGATGCGTTTGGCGCTACCCGCACTCCCGAATGCTTCCTTTTTGACGGCAATGGCGTACTTGTTTACCATGGGGCCATTGATGACAGCCCCGCCGATGCTGCAGCTGTAAAGCGCCAGCACCTTCGAATAGCGATAGATGAAATGAGCAATGGTCAGGCGATCTCCACAGCCACTTCCCGTTCAGTTGGCTGCGGTATCAAGCGCCTTAGCAAGCTTTAATCCGTTGGCACTGATCAATAGCAGAAAAGCCGTGCAACTATTATTGCATGGCTTTTTTGATGGCATCCTGCAAGGCTTGTTTCGATAAAGAAGCTTCGTAAAAAGCACGGTAGCCCGTGCGGCTATTCAATATGAGGGTGGCCGGTATGGCGCCACTCCATGTTTTGTCGATTAGTGGGCAGTAATAATCTGCATCGGTTTCGTCGAGCCAGTAATGGGCAGCATCCCACTGCCTTTTTGCCACAAAATCTTTCAGTGCCCCACTCTGAAAAAGCGAACGGGTATCCTGGCTCACCAACCAAAGCTGCACACTGTCGGCTTTCAGCTCTTTACTGACTTCTATAAAGTGAGGCAACTCGTCGATACAGGGCTTGCACCAGGTGCTCCAAAAATTTAAAACAATCACGCCATTCGCTTTGCCGAGGCTATCCAGCAGCGACTGCATTTTTGTGGGCCGAATGACCTGCCCCGCTGCCAAATTGGAACAGCCAATCATGGCAAGCATGATTACCCGGCGGACTAGCTTCCTGTTCATATTTCCTCGTTTTCCAAGGGATCGAAACCCCAGCTTTCTTCCAACTGTTGGCGCTGTGGCCCCTCGAGTTTCGGCTGCAGGTAGTGGCCTGCAGCCTGCCGCTGTCGAAAGGCCTCGTACACCGAAACGGCACAAGCCACCGAAATGTTGAGGCTTTGGATAATGCCGACTTGTGGGATAATGAAATTGCCGTCGGCCGCTGCAATAATTTCATCGCTACAGCCACTATGCTCATTTCCAAAAACAAGCGCCACCGACTGCGTTAGGTCCAGCTGGTACAGCCCCACCGAATTGGCCGCCAGATGGGTGGTATAAATGCGGCTGTAGCGCTGGCGCAAAGCCTGCAAACACTCCTCTAAATTGTCGAACTGGTGCACCGTTAGCCACTTGTGGGCACTGCTGCTGCTTCGTCGCCCCCATTTTTCATGTCGCGGCATTCTGGTAGTCAGCACATACACATCTTGTATGCCTACCGAATCGCAGGTGCGCATCACCGCACTGATGTTATGCGGATCAAATACGTTTTCAAGCACCACCGCCAGGTCGGGCTGCCGATGATCGAGCACACGGGTGAGTTTCTGGCTTCTTTCAGGAGTCATAACAATTGCAAAATAAAGCCGCCGGTAGTAAGGATACTACCGGCGGCCATGATCAAACCAGTATTTCTGGCACTTATCGGTTGGTATAAAGTCCCATGCTTGCCGCACGGCCTGTCACCCGGCTATTGCCACGGGCTATCAGCGTGTAGTAGCGGCCCGGGGTGCCCAAAAAGCTCGTTACCCAGTTATTGCGGCTGGCACCAGTCGTTATGAATGGGTTGTTGCCCGGTCCACGACGAATGATATCGAACGTATCAGACGTGGTTGGAATACGGATCTTCACAAACTCTGACGCTGTTTTGTACGTCATATTGCTGATGATCTCCCGGTTTTCACGACGGCTAAACACACTAATCGTGTCGCGGTTGTTGATCAGCAGGTGAACCAGCCTGATAGAAAACGTGGTGTCATACACCGGGTCAATCTTGTCTTCTATCATCCACAGGTCGCGGTTGTTGAGCGTATCCGAAATAAAGGCGCTGTAGTATTTACCGGCGGCAAGGTCGAGGCGCTTGGTAATGAACGTATCGCCTGCATTGGGCCTTGGCAGGCCATTCACCTGACGGGCCACTACCACGCGAAAATCGAAGGCACCAACGGGCTGCAAGCTGTAAACGCTGGGACCAGGCCAGTTACCGCCATAGCTGATGGGGTTGCCATTCAGCTTGAACGTATCGCGGTAGATGTAAAAGTGCTGCCCACTGGCCAGCGAGGGGTTGGTAGTAGTGATGGCTGGTGTCAACCAGGGATACGCATGCAAAAAGCGGACATTGGCACTCGTAGCCGGATCGTAAAACTCTGTTTTCCGCAGCTCGTCCAGCTGTGTCTTTTCGCAAGCGCTGATAGCGACGGCCATGCCAAACATGGCGGCTCCCAGCTTTATTATATTGTTCATTTTCATGACTTATCGTTTTGGAAATGCTTACAAAAATTAATTCTGCTGGAACCAAACAGGCTTGGTGTGATAATCGGGATCGAAACCACCCACTTTGCGCAGGGCTTCAGCGTTCCACAGGTACTCGCTGTTGTAGCGCGGACGTACGCGGTTAGCAAACTTGCCGTTGTTGTCAGGGAAAAAGTTCGGCAGGCTAAAGCCTTTGTAAATGTTCACCGTATCCCAATTGTGGCGACGCATATCGGTGTAGGTTTCTTCCCAGCCGTGGCCCCACAGGGCTATGTACTTCTGCATCATTATTTGCTGCAGAGTCAGCGCATCGGCAGCGGTGGGTACAATGCTGGGATTATTCAGGTAGGCATCTCGCTGAGCCGTGGTAAAGCGGGTATAGCCTGTAAAATGTGTGCTCAGCTGATCGAACGATGCCTGGATACCGGCACGGTAAGATTGGAGCGCTGTAGCCATATCACGCTTTTTAAATGCAGCCTCGGCCTTCAGAAACTGCAGCTCGGTGTAAGTAAGAATGGGAGCGAATGAAGCATTCTTGAAGAAAGTACGGCAGGTGTCGTCCAATGCAGGTGCATTGTTATTGGCGGCGGCACTGGTCGGCTTAAAGCCCCAAAGGTTAGCTGTACGCGTTTGCTGGGTGCTCACTGTTTCACCAAGGCTCGGCACGGTACCCCGAAACTGACCGTCGAGACTGGGGGTAAAGATGTAAGCCCTGCGTGGATCAATGATACCATTTGTATACACGCCACTTAACATATCCATGTACCATTTGCCTGCCCTGAATACACCCAGGTTGGCCCGGCGAGGTCCGAAGAAATTCAAACGATCCGGGAAGTTGGCATTGTTTTCAAACTTGATGTTGGCATCGTCCTGAATAGACGTAAACGACAGATTTACATATTTAATGACTGAGTCGGCACTGTAGTTAGGCTTGTTCCACCAACGCTGAAAAGTCTTAGCCTTCACGCCATACACAAATCGTTTCCACTTTTGCAAATCGCCACTGTACAAAAACCGGTCGGCCTGTGCCAGCCGGCTGGCACCGCCGCCCGCTATGCCGCGGTCGAGGTATTGAATAGCCGAGTCGCAAATCTGAAGCACATACTCATAGGCTTCCTGCTGCTCATCGTAGTCAAATGTTAAACGTGTAGCATCAAAGGCCTGCTTCAGAATGACGGGGCCATGATAATCGGCGAGGTGCAGCCAGCTGTAGGCGAAGAAGGCATAGCTCACACCGGCTATTTCGGGCCGGTCTGTTCTGGAATCTCTGATGGCGTTGACTAGGTTTTGACCGAGGTTCCAATAGTGGGTACGCCACTTTTCGCCGCCGGCATCATTGCCAGCTATGTACCCGTGCCGATCCCAACTGTCAAACGAAGTAACACGGCACCAGTAGCCCACAAAAGCACCGGTCATACGAGCATCAAACTGTACGCCGCGGGCTACGTTGGCCGTTACGGGCGGCAGTACCGTTTCAGGATCTACCACCGTCGGGTTGTTCGGGTTCAGATACACATCGTCTACCCATTTTTTGCAGCCGGCTGCCAGCAGCGAAATGGCAAGAGCACCAAATATTATCTTTTTCATGAGTTTCTTTTTCATGAGTTTCTTTTTCATGAGTTTCTTTTTCAAGTACGCAAATCGTGATTAACGGCCGCCTTTTACATCGCGGAAGCGGGCTACCACACCAAAGTTCAAACCAAGCGGGTTGGGCAGGGTACCAAAGTCGATACCAAAGCCACCTACACCGCGGGTACTGGGCGTTACACCGTTTGCCTGTGGGTTCAGGCCACTATAGTTGGTGATCACAAACAAATCGGTTGCAGTAACAAAGAAGTTGAGCGAACTGAAAATCGGACTGCGGTCAATGACCCGCTTGGGTACGTTGTAGCGCACAGTCACGTCACGCAGCCAAGCCCAGTTGATTCCCTTCTCCAGATAGTCCACCGCAAAGGTGCGGCCGCTGTAGTAGTCGCTTTGGTAGTGCGGCACGATCTGTAGCGTATTGCGAGTAGGATTGGCAGTATTTTCCAGACCGTCACGCAGTACACCCGGCACTATGCGAGCCTGCTCACGGTCCAGCGTACGCATGCTCAGGCCACGCTGTGTCATCCAGATTTCGGTACCATTTACAATATCGCCGCCCTGACGGAAGTCCAACAGGAAGCTAACGGTCCAGTTCTTAATAGTAAAGCGGTTGTTCCAACCCAGCGTGAAATTAGGGTTACGATCGCCAATGATCTGGTAGTTAGGGTTTTGCAACGGATAACCAGTACCAGGATCGATGAGGATATCGCCACGGTTATTGCGCAGGTAGTCCAAACCGGTAATTGAAGTGGTGGGACCACCTTTCACCAGACCATTGCGGTAGTCGGCCAGCCAGGTATCGCTGTTGTAGAATTCAGGTAGATTCTCAGGCAGGCTGGTTACCAGGTTCCAGTTGCGGGCACCGTTGAATGAGCTGTTCCACGAAAAGTTTTTCTTCTTAATCACATCAAAGCTCAGCATCAGTTCCACGCCTTCGTTACGCGTTTGAGCAATGGGCAAGGTTTGCAGGATGAAGCCCGTACCGTAGGACAAACGAACGCCTTCTACAATGGAGCCAAGATTCTTGGTATGGTAATAGGTAACGTCGGCATTCACCCGATTTTTAAACATACGAACCTCAGTACCTACTTCAAAGGTGCGTTGACGCTCTGGGCGCAAATCAGGACTGTTGTTGGTAAAGCCATAGCTAAACCCACCACCCGAGCTGGTTTGAGCCGTATACACGCTTTGATCGGCGTAGGGCGAAATATCTTTTGCTGTTTCGGCAAACGAACCGCGGAGTTTCCAAAGGCTCAGCCATTTGCTTTTTGGCGCAATAATGTCGCTCAAAATCAAACTACCGCTGAACGAGGAATAGAAGAAACGGTTGTTGTTGGGGTTGAGCGTGGAGGTAATATCCTGACGGCCGGTGGCACTCAGGTAGAAGATGTCCTTAAAGTTCAGCTGCAGTTCACCGAACGTACCGGCAAGGCGACGCTCACGCAAAGTGTCGCGGCCACGGGTGCGGCTGTTTTCACGTACGTTGGGGGCAGTATTGCCATTAAAATTGAACCAATGCGAAGTCAGTGTTGAAGCCGCTCTTTCGCTCCATGTTTCGGTCGTGAAGTCGTCAAACGACTGACCTACCCGCAGGGTACCTTTCAGCCACTTGGTGATGTCGTGCTTGGCAGTTGCAATCACGTTGCCGCTGAGGCCCATGTAGCGCTGCGAATAGTACTCCATAAAGCCAGGGTAAAACACCCGTGCCCCAGATACCGGATTGACGATATCGTAACGGGCAAACATGTACATACCAAACTGACTGTAATGGTCTACACCAAATCGGCCGGTTACATTCAGCCACTTATTTACGTCGTAGCTGCCGCTCACGTTGTAGATATAACGGTCGTTACGGTCTTCATTTCGGTTGTAGCGTGTATCCCAAAGCGGATTGTCGATAGAGATGGCTCCGCCGTCATCGGCTACTACCCGTCTGTCGCCATCGATGGTTTCAAACTGGCGGATATCGTCATCCTGCGGCCACAACATCAGATTCAGCATAAAGCCACCCGAACCGCGGAAGGCCTTGCGGTTTTCGCTGTGCGTATAGCCAACTGTATTGGTGAGTGTAAAGCCCTTAAACAACTGATTGGTAGCCGTGAAACGAGCATTGAATCGGCGGAAGTAGGTATTAGGAATCACGCCTTTCTGATCTTGCCAGGTGGCGCTGGCACGATAGGTACCCGCCGCACCGCCTTTACCAAATTCAAAGCCAATGTTGTGCTTTTGGCTAAAGCCGGTCTCGAAGAAGTTTCTTACGTTATCGTACAGCTTTGTACCAGGTGCGTACTTAGGACCCAATGCACTCATGGTACCTAAGTTGGGTGCTCCATTGGTACCATTATTATACACCTGCTGTACTTCAGGAAAACGATAGTTACGTTCCAACCGGAAACTGTTATCGTAGTTGATGCGCAGCTTACCAGCCTTTCCCTTTTTAGTAGTGATAACGATAGCACCGCTACCTGCTTCCAACCCGTACAGGGCGGTTGCTTCAGGGCCTTTCAGCACCGTAATGCTTTCAATGTCATCGGGGTTGATATCTGCCGCACGGTTTTGGTAGTCGTTATTACGGTTGGGCAGGTCGCTGGCCAACTGGCCCTGGCTAAAGGTGTTATTACTGATGGGCAAACCATCGAGGATGATCAGCGGACTGTTATTGCCACTCAGCGAGTTATAACCACGCAGTACAATTTGGGTAGAAGCGCCGGGGGCACCACTGGTGGAGTTGACGGTGGCGCCTGC
>CANHEC010000015.1 GCA_947459455.1 Chitinophagaceae bacterium | reverse complement strand
CGGTATGATAGATAGCGCTGAGCACCAGCTGCAGCGGGCTACCCTTGGCGCCTACTACCAGCTCGGTACCACGCAGGTCGGCATCCAGCTTGCTGCTGATGCTTTTTTCGATAAGCAGCAGCATGGAAATGATACCGGTGCCCAGGGCCAGCAGCAGCAGGCTCATGGCCAGGCTCAGCTTTTTGTGCCAAATGTTTTTCCAGATGAGGTGCAGCATGCTAAGCCAGGTGTATGCGTTGGGTGAATGCTTGTGTCAGGCGACTATCGTGGGTAACTACCAGCAGCTGGGCGCCGGCCAGCTGGCACTGCTGCTGCAGCAGGCCAATGGCGGCCTGGCAGTTGGCATCGTCCAGCGCACTGGTGGGCTCATCGGCCAGTACCAGGCCGGGCTGGTTGATGAGGGCCCGGGCAATGGCGGCCCGCTGCAGCTCGCCCTGGCTGAGGCGGGTGGGCCGGGCGGCCAGCAGGTGGCCTATGGCCAGCCGATCGGCCAACTGCTGCAGGCGGAGTGCCGCATCGGTATCGGGACGGCTCCACAGGGTGGGCAGCAAAATATTGCGACCTACGCTGATGCTTTCTACAAAATGCGGCCGCTGAAACACCAGCCCGATGTGCCGGCCCCGAAACCGATCGAGCTGGCGGTCGGGCAGGCGGGTAATATCGGTTTGCTGCACAAACACGCTGCCCTCCGTGGGGCGCAGCAGGCCTGCCAGCAGGTGTAGCAGGGTGGTTTTGCCACTGCCGCTGGGGCCGGTAATGAGCAGGGGCTCGCCGCGCTGCTGCAAGGCAATGGCCGGGTAGCTGAACTGCCGCTGGCCACTGTATGAAAATTGGAGAGAAGTAGTATGAAACATAAAATTGCAACAGTGTTGCAAAAGTAATAGGTTTGCAGACTCAAAGTTAGATGTTATGCCCGCTGGTACATACCGCTCCACTGCCGATCTGATTAGTTTGGGTGCCTCGCTGCTCTGCACCATTCACTGTATAGTGCTGCCGCTGCTGATTGGTACGCTGCCGCTGTTTGGCATAGAGCTGCTGGAAAACTTTTGGCTGGAGCTGGCCACCGTAGCTGTATCGGGCGTGGCGGGTAGCTGGGCGCTTTGGCGTGGCTACCGGCATTTTCATGGCCAGCAGCGCTGGCTGTGGTGGTTTGCGGCGGGCTTTGGGCTGATGGTAGCCGGCAATTTTGTGGCACTGGAATGGGTGGAAATGCTGCTGAAGGGCATGGGCGCCGTGGGCGTAGCGGTGGCCCATATTGGCAATGTGCGGCGTAGCCGGCATGGGGGGTGCTGAGGGGGATTGGTTGATTAGTTAATTGGTTGATTGGGTATTGGGTATTGGGGGATTGGGGGATTAGGGGATTAGGAAATACAGTAAAAAATGAAAGGATGATACCAGCGAACTATGCCGAGTGGCGCCAATGTATAGAAGTGAGCTGCGAGCTGCGGCTGACGGCCGACTTTGTACAAGAGCGGCTGGCGGCCCTGCGCAACCCCGCCGATAGTTACACCCGTGCTTTTGCCAGCCAGTACGGGGCCGCGTACCTGGCGCAGGTAATAGGCTGGTACGAACAAGCCCTGGCCAGTAGCGGCCGCCCCACCGTATGAGGCGGCGCACCCTGCTGATGGCCTGGCTGGCCCTGCTGGCACTGGCCTGCACGGCGGCGCTGAGTACCAGCTGTGGCGGGCGCCAGCGCAGCAACCAGGTGCTGACGCCCGGTGCCCCCAAGTTTTGGCGGGTGCGCTGAGCAGGGCGCTACTGCCAAAGGGCGGCGGGATGCGAAAGGTGGCCCGGCACAGCCGCGGCCTGGCCCGGCGGCCAGCCGGCCCGCAGCGAAGCGGAGCCTGTAGCAGCCCGAACTGCAGCTGACCAAAGCGCAGCAGCCCAGCGCCCCGAAAAAGAAAAAAAGACCTGAACACAAAACGAATAGGACCCATGACGATGACAAAAAAACTGCCGGTAACCGTGCTCTCGGGCTTTTTGGGAGCGGGCAAAACCACGCTGCTGAACCATGTGCTGCACAACAAGGAAGGCCTGCGGGTAGCCGTGATTGTAAACGACATGAGCGAAGTAAACGTGGACGCTCAGCTGGTGGCCGGCGGCTTTCAGCAAACGGCGGCGCTGAACCGCACCGAAGAACGGCTGGTGGAAATGAGCAACGGCTGCATTTGCTGCACCCTGCGGGAAGACCTGCTGGTAGAAGTGGAAAAGCTGGCCAACGAAGGGCGCTTTGACTACCTGCTGATAGAGAGCACAGGCATTAGCGAACCGCTGCCGGTGGCCCAAACCTTTACCTACCAGGACGACGCCAAGGGCATCGACCTGAGCAAGATCAGCCAGCTGGATACGCTGGTAACGGTGGTGGACTGCTTCAATTTTGTGAAGGACTACAGCAGCATAGAAACGCTGAAAGACCGGCAGATGACCGACCTGGCCGATGACTACCGCACCATTGTAAACCTGCTGACGGATCAGATCGAGTTTGCCAACGTGATCATTTTGAACAAAACCGATTTGGTGACGCCGCAAACAGTAGGCCTCATCAAAAGCCTGATTCGCAAGCTGAATGCCGATGCCGAAATCATAGAATCGAGCTTTGGCAAAGTGCCGCTGCAGCGGGTGCTGAATACGGGCTTGTTCGACTTTGATAAAACCAGCCAAAGCGCCGGCTGGATAGCCGAGCTGGAAAAAGGACCTGAGAACCACACGCCCGAAACACTGGAGTATGGGATCAGCAGCTTTGTGTACACGGCCCGCAGGCCTTTTCATCCCATGCGGTTTTGGAACTACCTGAATGAGCAGTGGCATGGCAGCATCATCCGTAGCAAGGGCCTGTTCTGGCTGGCCAGCCGACCCGATGTGGCCATGAACTGGAGCCAGGCGGGTGGTAGCCTCCGCTCGGAAAAAGCTGGCGTGTGGTGGTGCAGCATGCCGTACAAACAACGGGTGGAGTATGCTGGCTTTGTAGACAACCAGTATGAGATAGAACACAAATGGCACAAGGAATTTGGCGACCGCATGAACGAGCTGGTGCTGATAGGCCAGGACATGGATGAGGCCGCCATACGTGCCGAGCTGGATGCCTGCCTGTGTACCGATGCCGAAGTGAAAGCCATGTGGCAGGGCCAGCGATTCAAGGATCTGTTTCCGGCCTAGCGAATGCAGCTGCAAACTGCTTCAATAAAAAAGGGCTCGCCAGGAATGGCGGGCCCGCTTTTTTTGGTTTGGCGTATAGTGCAAGAGGAAAACTTTAGCGAAGCGGAGTAGCTGGCGGCCAACTGACAGCCCCGTTAAATCGTGGCCCCTCGAGGCCCTGATTGGCACGACCCACCTGTAGCTGTGTGGCGGTACCCAGCTGCGGATCGCGGAAGGCAGCACCAAACGTGCCGGTACCCACAAAACGCAGGATGGCGGCCAGGCAGGCTTCGTCGCTGCGGCCCCAGTCTTTGTCTATTTCATCGGCCGTTACACGGTCGGGCGCAAAGCCGGTGAAATAGTTGCCCTGGCCGGTACTGTTGGTGCTGCGGATGGACACCGGAAACACATACCAATCGCCCACGGGAATGGGGAAGTAACCCACCGGCTTGCCAAAGGAAGCGGCAGGGCCTACAATGCGTACATCGAGGTGCGGCCGCATATTATTGATGAGCATTTCGCTGGCTGAGGCCGTGCTGCCGCTGACTACAAAAAACAGCCGCGACAATTGCAGGCTACCCAGCTTTTGAAAACGCCAGGTTTCATTGAAGCGGGTGTACCGATCGTTGAACTGCTGGCTCATGAGCACTTGTCCATTGGCACCGGTGGGTGCCAGCCAGTTGGCCAGCTTGCGCTGCACGTGTACAAAGCCGCCACCATTGTAGCGCAGGTCGATGGCCACTTCACTGACACCAGCAGCCGCCCAGCGATTGAAGATGCGTTCGAAGTCGGCGAATATGCGGCTGGTATCGCCCAAAAACGAATTGAACACCAGGTAGCCAAGGCGGCGGCTTCCTGCGGTGTAAATGCTATCGAGCAATACCGGCTGGCTGCTATAGGTAGCTGCATTCAGGGTGATGTCTGTTTCGGTACCATCGGCCCGCTCAAAACGGAAGCGGGTGCTGGCGCTTTGGTACACCGCCTGGATGATGGCGTTGGCATTGGCCGTACTAAGGCTGCTATTGCCATTGATGCTGCGCACACGCCAGCCCCGCCGAATGCCGGCCGCTTCGGCCGGCGAATTCCTTTCTACCAGCCGCACCCGCAGGTCGCCCTCGGCACGGAAAAAAACATACAGACCGAAATCTTGCGCAATGCCGGCGCTTACATTATCCCAATCACGCTTGAGGGCAGCAAAGCTCCATCGGTCTACCGGATCGGTAAAGCCCGGTTCGCGGCTGAAGGCCCTGATGGCCCGCATGATGGCGTTGGGGTCGGCATAGGTGCGGGGATTGAAGCTGGCCGGTATTTGGGAATACCACAAATAGATGTCGCGGGCATAGGCCAGGCTCGAATCTTTGACGCGGTTGGCCAGCGTATTGGCCGTCAGCGAGTCGGCCTGTCCGCCGGTGTTGCCACTGTTGGCGGGGCCATCTTTTTTACAGGCTATCAAAGCAGCCGATAGAACCAGCACCAGGTACAGTAGGCGAGCAGCACGCATAGGCGAAAATTTGGGAGATCATGTAGAGACGAGGACGTACCAAATTTTACAATCGGGCAGCATAGATGGCATTTCTGTTCGCAGTCGTTTGCTGCATTTTAACAAGCGAAGGGTTGTTTTTTCACGCTTTATAACCGACCCGAATAACTGTATGGTGAATAAGCTGCTACCACCAGCCGGCCACACTGCCGTACACCCACAGCAGGTAGAGCCACAGCATTGCAAATGCGATATGCATGGTGGTTTCAAACAGCTTGCCACGCCACAAAGCGGGTGAATACACAAACAGCTGAAAGAAGAGCCGAAGACCCCAAAAAAAGGCCAGGCCGCTACAAATGAACCGACCCAGTGGATTGGTTTGCAGCGCCTCGGCCTGCCAGCAGGAGAGCAATCCGATCATGAATACCACGAGGGCAATGAAGAAGGTATGCACCTGCATCATTTGCCGGTTGATGAGGCTCAACGAAGCAAGCTGTTCTTTCCAACCAAAATATCGGGGAAAGCCTACATGCAGCAGGGCCAGCAGCATCAGCAGTACACCAATGATTTGCAGGTGAATGGTCATCATTTATTGCAATTTAAAGCAGCGAACAAAAGGTGTGACGCTGCATTCATCGGCCAATTGAAAACCGGCTGCCTGCCAGCAATGCTGCCAGCTGCGGCGGCTGTGAAAGTGGAAACAGCCCAGGTTGAATGCGATGAAATTGGGCAGGTCTCGCAGGTGCTCCGCCAGTACCACACAGCCGCCGGGTGCCAGCGCTTGCTTCAGCTGGCAAAAGAAGAGCTCACGCTCTGCCGGCTGGCGTATTTCGTGTGCCGATAGCAATAGCCACACCACATCGGCACTGCCTGCAGGCACGAGCAACTGGCTGGTGCTGATGCCAATGGTGCCCGGATAGGCCGGATACCAGCGGCGAGCTCGCCTGATAGACACTTCGGTGTGCAGTTGCGGATCATAAAAATCGAATACCTGCATGCTGGCTTGTGGAAATAGCTGGGCCAGTTTCTCGCTGGTATCGTCGTAGCCTGCATGGATGTTGATCATTTGCATAGGCTGCAGCTGCCAGCGCTGCAGCCAGGTAAAGCGGTACAAGGCACTGACATCGTACACCCACCAGCTCACGATGAGCGAAAGCAGGATTTGTGCAGCGGCCAGTGCCACCAGCACCCAGCACCAGGGGCGCCATGCCGCAGGCAATAGCATGGCCAACAATGCGCCTGCCAGCAATAGCAGGAGAGCCTTCACGTAAAAGTGCCAATTGAAGCGAATGATGCGCCCGACGCCGGTGAAGGAAATATTTATTCGATGGGCTGCCATGGGTCAATGATTCCCCTTTTCCATTTGTAATCAATATTGCGCACCGCAAATGCATTGGCCAGTCGGCAATACGATAGCGGCAGGCGCTGCACCACCTCGAAATGATGAGCATGTACAAGCAGCGGCTGCGGCACCCAATCGGCCCGCACCCCTTCTACCATCAGCACCGAGTTTTGAGCAGGCAGGTAGCTGAATGTGAAGGGCAAGGGCCCCGCAAAACGGCGGGCTTGCTGCCAATTATCGAACACAGACGTAGCAAGCAAGGGTATCGCTGTATCCACCGGCATGCTGGCGTGTACCTGCCACCCGCCTTGTACCGATTGCAGGCGCCAACTATCTGCCTGCTCCTGCCGGCTTACATCAATGCTGTAGTAGTTGTAGTGGGTCATCAGGTTGCCAAGCACGGCCATACCGACCTTATCCGTTTGGCTTTGCAAAATGTAAAGTCCCCGCAATCGCTTGCCCTGGCTGGTAGTGTATCGTACAAAAATGCGGTAGCCTGCCAGCAAAAAGGATTGCCCCATCCAGGATGGAAAAATGGCGGGACGCAAACCCGTGGTTTGTACCAATGCAGCTGCTACAAAGCCGTGCTCACCGTGGCTATCTGCCTGCAGACAAGCGGGCAACAATGCCTGCAACTCAACAGCAGGCGCTGCGTAGGTAAATACCAATGAGTAACGAAAGTGGGCCGCTACCGCAAACGGGTGTGACTTTAAGCGTTCGGTCAATGTCATACAATGGTACTATTTGAACGCTGTAAGAATTGCTGATGCAAAAGGACCACACCAATAAACAGCGCTGCCCACAGCAGGTTGAAATAACCAAACAACAACAGGGGCTTCACCAACCAGGCTTCCAGTCCGTTCATGATGGCTACCAGCAGCACTTGCAGCCAGGTACACAGGCGTAGTTGCCACCGCGTCAGCACCCACAAGGCCATTACCACTTCGCCCAAGCCAATGAGCGTAGTGAGCAGCGGTGCATGTGTTTGGCCCAGTATGGCCGCCACTATCTGCTGGTGCCGGGGCACGCCGCCCAGCAGCTTGGCCCATGCCCCATTGATGAACCAGATGCTACTGATAAACACAGTGATCAGCCAGCCGATACGTGCTTGCATTTGGTAAATCTACAGTAAACCCGGCCGCCCTGGTTTACACGCTGCCTGCCCCTTGCCTACCTTTGCCCTGCATGAAAAGCTGTTGCCAGGATGCTTTGGGTACCCAACCACCCGCCACCAACCGATGGTGGCAGCAGGTGCTGTCGCTGCCTTTCATTGTTATCATCCGGTTTTACCAATGGGTCATCAGCCCGTGGCTGGGCCCCAAGTGCCGCTACACCCCTACCTGCAGCCACTATGCGCTGGAGGCTTTCAAAAAGTACGGGCCCTTCAAAGGCTTCTGGTTGTCGATCAAGCGCATCAGCCGCTGCCACCCCTGGGGCGGTAGTGGGTACGACCCGGTGCCGTGAGCAATCTCATGTACCTGCAGCCCGGTGGCCGCCTACATTTGCGCTACACATGGCCGCCGATCTATCTTCCTACGTGTTCGCTTTGCAGCAAGGGCAAACCAAAGCCCTGGCCCGCCTCATATCGCTGGTAGAAAACCAGGCCGATGGGGTGCTGACCATGCTGGAACAGCTACCAGCCAACCAAGTGCCTGTGGTAGGCATTACCGGCCCGCCCGGTGCCGGCAAAAGCACCCTGGTAGATGGCCTGATTGAACACTGGGTGCAAGCTGGCAAAAAAGTAGGCGTCTTGTGTGTCGATCCTTCTTCGCCCTTCAACCTGGGTGCCCTGCTGGGCGATCGCATTCGCATGAGCGAATGGTACGACCATCCGCAGGTGTACATCCGCAGCCTGGCTACCCGCGGCTCGCTGGGCGGACTGCATCCGTACATCCTCGAAATCACCGATGTGATGAAGCAGGCCGGCTTTGACTACATCGTGGTAGAAACCGTGGGCGTAGGCCAAAGTGAAGTGGAGATAGCCGGGCTGGCCGACTGCACTGTGGTGGTGGTGGTGCCCGAAGCCGGCGATGAAATACAAACCATGAAAGCCGGCCTGATGGAGATAGCCGATGTGTTTGTAGTAAACAAAGCAGACCGGCCCGATGCCGACCGTTTTGTACACAACCTGCGGCTGATGCTGGCACCGGCGTTTTCGAAAAAACACCAGGAAATACCCGTGGTGAAAACAGTGGCGCAGCACCGCGAAGGCATTGATGGCCTGGCTACCGCCATCAACACCGTGCTGGCGCAGCATCATCAAAATGACCGGCACCTGTGGCTACTAACCGAAAAGCTATGGCACCTGCTACAGCAGCAACGTATGCGCCACCTGAGCAAGCAAGCGCTAAAGGAACTAATCAGCGCCGAAGGACCAGGGGTAAATGTGTACCGCCTGCTACAACGTTTACAATAAACCAATGAGGGCGCCGGGTGCGCCAAACACTGGCCTTCCCAGTGTATCTTGCAACCGATTACATTTCTTATCTCTTCATTAAACTGACGACTGCTTCATGGACTACAAACAACTGCCCATAGCCGCCAAATGCGAACCCACTGCTGTACAGGTAGAGGCTGGCAAAACCTACGCCTGGTGCACCTGCGGCCTCAGCGAGAAACAACCTTTTTGCGACGGCGCACACAAAGCTTGCTGGACCGAAGACGAAAATGGTGAATTGCAAAAGCATTTCGTAAGCCACAAGTTTACGCCCGAGCAAAGCGGCGAAGTATGGCTCTGCAATTGCAAGCAGACGAAGAATCCGCCCTTCTGCGATGGCAGCCATCGGCAGGTAAACGCAGGTTAAGATTGTCGATTGCTATCGATGTGTTAATACAGCCCGCTGGCCCCCGGTCAGCGGGCTTTTCACATCAATATGCGATAGGCACTGCCCGGTACTGGTTGTTTTTTTGCATCCGGTTGTTTATATGCAACATCCTTTTCTCACACCAAAAAACAGGTACCATGACCATGAAACACACCTTGATGGCGCTGCTGCTGGCAGGCGGGCTGTTGGCAGCCGATGCAGCAACGGCCAAAAACACAAAACCCCTGAGCTAAAAGGGCTACTGGGTAGCCGAAACGTCTGAAGAAAATCCGAACAAAACCACTGTGCGCTACTACACCTGGAAACACCAGCTGGTGTATACCGAAGTCATCAGTGGTCGCAGATTAAAATTCAACAAAAAGCAGCTGCAGGAACTGAAAGAAAAAACAGATATCGCCCTATCGCTTGCAGGCGCAATGCCCTCGACGACTCACCCCTAACTCCATTCAATAACACTCCAAAACACACATTTTTATGAAAAAGCTCCTTTTTTCTGGCGTCCTTTTGTCGACGCTGCTGGCTTGCCAAAAAGAAACCATCATTGTACAGCCGGTAGCCCGCGAAACCAAATCGGTGGTGCTGAATCTGCAGCAAGGACAGGATTACAGTGGCCCGGCCTATGATGGCGTAGAGGCTGAAGTAAAACTGGCCATCAGCCGCATCAACAAGCAAACCGGCGCCCGCAGCCTCGAGTGGGACTCTACCATTCAGTTCAAGTCGCTGCGCAGTTTTCCGCAGGCCCAAAACCCCCGGCAGATAGTGAAGCTGGTGAGCAATGTAGATGACAATACGGAAACCGTAAGCGCCAGCTATAGCATTCGCTACCGCGATGCGCAAAGCCGTATTCAACAGGTGGGTCGCAATGAATTTGTGCCTGCCGGTGCTACCTCTTTGCAATTGAATGTTCGTTTGTAATTGAAATCTATCGGTGCCTGGCAGTTGCTGTTGATGCGCTGCCAGGCGCTTTTTTTATCCTTTCAATTCACCCTGCATGTATGCTCGTTTTGCTTTCGTAGCAGGCTTGCTGCTATTGGCTGTTTGCAGCCACGCACAGCTCCTACCCACTCCGGAAAAACAAAAGTTTCATTTCGGCAAGCCACAAAATGAAGAAGGCGGTTACACGCAGACCATCAAAGTGGGCAATACGATCTATGTGTCGGGTACGGTAGCCCTCACGGTCGATTCAGCTGGTGTCAGCCAAGTGTACCGCATCATTTCAAAATCACTGGAGCAGTTTGGTGCGGGCCTGCAGCATGTGGTAAAAGAAAGCATTTTCACTACCGATATAGAAGCCATGAAAGCGGCTAACCAATACCGAAAACTGGCTTACAAAGGCGACTATCCCACTTCTACCTGGGTGCAGGTAAGCCGCCTGTACATGCACGAAGCCCGGCTGGAAATAGAGGTGATAGCAATGCTACCCGATAAGTAGCCGCCCGGCTGTTCAGCTTTTTGTTTTGATGCGACTTTCCTCTGCTTCATTGCCCCGGTTACGCTGGCGGGCCTGGTAGTTGGTTTTGCCAAATTTCCAGTTGAGCTGCAGGCTTACGCCACGGCTTTCCCATTTGCGATAGTAAGTAAACTGCATATCGGCAAACTGCACCCGCTGCTGCCAGCGCTGGGTATTGAACACATCATTTACCGCCAGGCGGGCATTCCATTTTCCCTCGGCCCATGCTTTTCTTACACCCACATCTACACTTCCCAACCAGCTGGTTTTAAAAAGTGCATCGCGGGTGCCGCTATTGCCCCAGCTGCTTAGCTGCAGCTTCCAGTCTTTCTTCAGCGAAAAACTTTGCTGCGTGTACCAGCCCATGCCAAACGCACGGTTGTTGATGGCACCTTCGGCTATCTGGCCCTTGTACACATTGTAAAAGCTATTGAGGCTGTTGTAGCTAAACCACCATGAGCGAATGGGAAGGCCGAGGCTGAGGTTGGCAAACCAATTGTGCTGGCGGCCTACATTGTAGGTAGTAGCCGAAGCAAAAGCCCCATTTTGCTCCGCCACGGTTTGAAAATAATCGTTGGTGCGGCTGTAACCAATGGTCAGGTCCAAAGCACCAGCGTAGTTGTAGTTCAGTTCTACATTACTCAGGTACGAGGGGCGCAGGTAGGGGTTGCCACGTTCGCTGCTGTATTTGTCAAACAGATATTCAAAAGGATTCAGATCCTGAAAAGAGGGCCGATTGATGCGGCGGCTGGCCGAGAGACCCAGGCTATTCTTATCGTTGATGGTATACCGCACAAAGGCCGAGGGAAACAGATTGAGGTAGTTGGTATCGGGCTTTTCGATGCGTTCGCTGCGCAGGTTCAGGCTATTGCCGCGGGCTACCGTGGCTTCGGCACGTACACTTAGCTGATAGTTCCAGCGGCCATGCTGGCGCTGCAGGTTCAGGTAGGCGGCGTAAATGCTTTCGGCATACCTGAAATCGTTGGTGCGACCAGTATCGGGCTGCGTGGGCAGTGCGGTACCCAGCCATGCCTGCATATTGTTGCGAGTGTTGGTATGCGTCCATTTGGCGCCGGTTTCCAGCTTGCTGCGCCAGCGCTTCAGCGGGCGGGTATAGTCGGCCCGCAGCGTGTACAGGTCTATGTTGGTCATCACCCGCAGGTCGTTGGTTTGCGTACCGGTCGGTTGGCCGTTTTTGCCAAACAGCTCGGTGCTGATGAGGCCACCGTTTTGGTTGCTGAAGCGGGTATAATCAGCATCGAGGTTCCACTCGGCGCCGGTGGTATCCAGCCAGCGATAGTTCAGGTTGTAGCCTTTGTTGGCCGTGTTGTAGCGGTTTTCATTGCGGGTACGAAGGCTGCTGTCGGCGCTGTTGCCATTCCACATTACCGTGCTGCCCAGGGTTTCCATGGGGTTGCTGTAGTCATTGCCACGAAACAGTAAACCGAGGGTCGTTTTTTTATTCAGGTACCAATCGGCGCCCAGGCGGTAATTTATGCCACGTCCGCGGTCGATATCGGTCGTACGATTGTCGAACAGCAACGGTTGACCGGCGGCGGGAATCTGGCGTATCAGGCTGCCATTGGTATGCTGCAGCACATGGCTATAGCTGGCATTGCCGTACAGGTTCAGGGCGCCCTGGCGGTAGTTGAGGTTGGCACTGCTATTGGTGCGGTAGTGCTGTGCCTGCGTGTAGGCGGTATTCAGGTTGCCATTCAGGCCCTGCTGGGTGTTTTTCTTCAGCTTAATGTTGATGATACCAGCATTGCCCTGTGCATCGTATTTGGCCGATGGGTTGCTGATGATATCGATGCTGGCCACCAGCGATGCGGGTGTCGATTTTAGCCAGTTGGCCAGGTCACGTTGGCTAAGCTGGGTAGGCCGGCCATCTATCAGTACCAGTACACCGCTCTTGCCACTCATGATCAGGTTTTCATCATTGGTCACGCTCAGGCCGGGCGCCCGTTGGATGGCTTCAAACAGCGTACCGGCGCTGGCCACCACATCGTTTTGAATATTCAGCACGGTGCGGTCGGCTAGTTTTTCTACCAGCGGCTTATTGGCACGTACCACCACACTTTGCAGTTGTCGGGTGGGGCCGGCCGTCAGTATAATGTCTTCTGTTTGTGCACTACCATCGGCATTCTTTACAATCAGGCCCAACACTTCTATGGGTTGGCTGGCCGGCACCCGGCACCAGTTGGGTGCATGCAGCTTTATTTGCCACAGGTTGGCGCCTACGGGGCTCAGCTCGGCACCCATCACCGGTTGGCCAAAATCCTTTTGCGCAGCTGGCTGGTAGGCAAACGGGCTGGCGGCGGTGCCGGCGCCCATCCACAGGTACAAGCCGGTGCTACGGTCCTTAAGGCCGGCGGCTCGTGGATCCTGGCTCAGGTTCAGATTGAAAAACAAGGTGATGCTGTCTTGAAAGCTGCCATTGAGCGGACTATAGGTGGCCAGCTGCGCATGGGCAGACCGGGTGACGGCGAGGGCGATGACGGTACACAACAGTAGGTGGCGCATGGTAAAAAGTTGGGGCGGTGACGAATGTTTTTTGAAGGAAGCTTAATGCAGGGGCAGGATGGCTTTATTATCGGTGGCGGCCACTACATGCCAGGGGGCTGTTTCGAGCCTGCCACCTCCCATCACGGTATTTACCTGCTGCTGGGTGGCCAGGTACAGGCGGGTACCTACCGGAAAACGGAGATGCTTGCTGGTGCCCGGTAGCAGAAAAAAGGTTTGCGTATTGTTCCAGCTGGCATTTTGCTCGTAGCTGATGAGGATGTACTTACGTGGTTTCCAGCTATTGTTTTTCAGCTTGAAGGGAATACTGGTATCCTGCGACCAGACAACAACCGACAGCAGCAGCAAGGCGGTCAAGAGTGCGGTTATCTTTTTCATTCGAACGAGGCGGCCACTGTTTTGGCAGTGCCGGTAGCAAAACTTGCGTACCGCCGCTGCGCCATCGCTCCACATCATGTTTTGAGGCGTATCGGGTTGGTCTCAAATGCTGACAGCAGCATTTGAGACGTTTCAATACAAACGCCTATAGCCACCCCTATGGCGGCACAAGTCATTTACAATCAAATAATTGGAAAAAATGAGATCAACCCAGCCCCTGCTGCTTCAGCCATTCCCGGGGGCCCATGCCGGCTTGTTTCTGAAAAGCCCGGTTGAAGGTGGCCTTGCTGTTAAAGCCACATTCGTAGGCCAGCGATAGCAGCGTTTGCCGGCGATGCTCGCCTTGCTGCAGCTTTTGCTGCAGGGCTGCCACCCGGT
>CANHEC010000014.1 GCA_947459455.1 Chitinophagaceae bacterium | reverse complement strand
TAAAACTTTTTTACCATTTGCCAATAAATGACAAATTAAATTTGCAATCGTATGTGATTTACCTGTTCCTGGAGGACCTTGAACTAATACCTTATTATTTCTTCTCGCTTTCTCAACAATTTCAATTTGTTCATCATTATATTTTTTCGGAAAGTAAATAGTTTCATCACTAAAGGAATTTGATGTTCCGTTTTCGGAGAAATCAGAATCCTCTTCAGGTTGCAAAACTCCAATAATATCATTGATAGAAGGAATGTCTATTGAATCGGGTGAAATAGTTATTTCAGAAATAATTTTTTCATAAAGTGCTGTAAAGCTCCTTGTGTTCCTCTTTCTCAATAGCAAAGCAGGGGCAAAATAAACCGTAGGTTTATTTGCCCCTGCTTTTGGTTTTGCTAAATCTTCTTTTGATTGCCCGTCTGGTCTTATTCTGTCTGCAAAAATTTGAATAGCATCTTTAATTTGTGGGTCAAACAGATTGTCGGAGATGCCCTTTTCTTTGAGAAATGAGGCTACTAATTTTTCGGCTTCAATTACGTCTGCTGAATCAAATAGCTCAAACAAGTCAAGAATTGCATCCGTTTCAATTTGAATTTCATTGTCAATGCTTGGCGAAACTTTTACAAAAGATTCTCTTTGTGAAAACTCAAAAGAAATTTCCGCTTTTGATGTTAGGATGTGTCGGCAAATTTGCGGTGTATTAGAATCTTCTTTAAAATAAAGCAACCCAACTCCAAAAATTAATTCAAATTCTTCTCCGAACTGTTGTGCTTTATTATAAATGCTAAATAGATGCTTGTAGGTTTTTGCTTTTCGTTCGTATTCGGCAAATTGGATTTCGTAGGTTCTAATTTCCTGCTTATACTGTTCTAAATCATTAAGCCATTTTTCATTTAGATATTTGTCAAATTCCTGTTGAAGTTCTTGCTGGTCTGCTAATGCAATAGTTTTTCCGTTTTTTACTATCGTCTCTTTCAAACTTGGCGTTCCATCTTCATCGGTTAAACTGTCTTTTACAATCCAGTCATTAAGCGTTTCGCTTAGCTTTTTGAAAGTCGGTTGTTGTGGCTCGTCTTTAGGTTTAGTAACCTTTAACCAATAGTCAGCGTCCTCGTTGTAAGAAGGAAAAGTAATACAGTCAAAAATTTCATATTGTGGAATGTCGGCAAGCCAAACCTTGTCAGGGTATTGAGCATCAGAACTCTCAATATCTCTCACAGGATTGCTTCTGAGTTTTGAAAACTCAAGCAAGTAATTGAATATTTGTAAGTATTTGTCCTTTTTCATTGCTAACTCAGTCTCAAATTTAAAGTTTTGATTGAAACCACAATGCTAAGGGTGCGGAGGGAGATTGCACTCTTTTGCAAACTTTGGTTGAACTAACTATTTGTTTGTGGACTTTTTGGTTCATTGAATTGTGTTTTTTTTTTAAATTTCTGCTGCTGTTGAATAATCCGTTCTTTCTGGAAAATTACCAGCGTGATGCCATTTGTGCAGCTGGTTAAAATTGTTTTTAAAAAATGTGCGGTGGGAAAAAATAAAAAATACAGAAGGGTCGGTCTGTCGTGTCGGCAAACTGTCGCTTGATTGATAATATTTATTCCTGTCGTTTCGATGTCTATCAGTTTAATGGTTGATGTGTCGGTCTTTACGCTTGCACCTAACACGTAAATATACGCAATAGATTTGCCCCGCTCAAAAAATTGGAGTGCTGATAATCAATCACTTTCCGTTATACATTTTTGGATTGTCGTTAGGACAATCCACCCAGTTATACATTTTAGATTGTTGGTGTTACAACAGTGTATTGTCGACGAAAATGGTAGTTTGTTTACCATTCAATGTCTCGGTTTTTAAACAAATCATCCAGTGGGCTGATGATGTTTACAAGGCGTTGCTTGCTCACGTGTAAGTAGCGTTCGGTTGTTTTTATATCAAAGTGGCCGAGCAGCTCTTTGATGTACCGGATATCGGTGCCTTTGTCGAGCAGGTGCGTAGCAAAGCTGTGCCGAAGGCTGTGTACACCTACCTCTTTGGTGATGCCAGCTTTCTTTTTGGCATTGGTAAAAATCTGCTGTACTGTCCTGGTTGGGTAGGCAGTCCTTGTTTGTTCCGATTCAAACAAAAACTTCGTCGGCCTCGGTTGTTCATGTCGTAGGTAAGATCTGAGAATATCCAGTAGCACCGGACTTAGGTTGACGTAGCGGTCTTTCTTGCCTTTAGCCTTCCGTATAAAGAGTTGCATTCGTTCACTATCCACATCGCTTAACTCCAGGGTTACTATTTCGCTTACCCGAAGGCCGGCCGAATAAGCCGTAAAAAGCATGGCTTTGTGTTTTTTATTATCTAATGCATTGAAGAGCCTTGTCAGTTCGTCCTCATTGAGCAGTTTAGGCAGTATCAGGTGTTTTTTTGGACGCGGTATTTCAAAAAAGAATTTATCCCTGTGAAGGACCTGCTCATAGTAAAACTTCATCGCATTCATTCGACTATGAATGGTATTTTCTTTCAATCCGAGCTTTTCCAGGCAGTATTGCAGATAATCTTTCAGGCGCTGCGTACTGAAGTCTTCGGCATGATAATGTCGGATATGGCCCAAAAACTGCGAAAACTCGTTCACATAGGTCTTTATGGTACTGGTACTGTATCCTTTTAGCACCAGTTGTTGTTTGTACTGCTTTATGGTGGCTTCATGATGGGGTAAGAGTACCATGGCGGAAGCGGTATCCGTCTTTTCAGTATGATGCTGGTTTTTCGGTTGCGCCTTGAGGGTAGCCAGATACTTATCCATGCGGGACCGGTCGATCCGGGCAATTCCATTTAAACCCGTTACGAGCGGCTGGAAACTGGCATTGTTCAAAGGCAGATGCCAGCAGCGGTGGGTTTTGCTCCATAGCGCTCCAAGTTTTTTTACGATGGCATTGATAGCAAAATGGTCGAAGTGAATAGTCAACCGATGTTGACCTCGGTGATGTATTCCGTCCAATACTACAACTGGCAATTCCATGCAGGGGAAGATACTGCATGTGAACAGTGTGCTCAATAGCCTTTACCCCAACAACCCCGCTGCCTGGCTAATTTCCAGCATGCGGTCGATGGGGCGCAGGGCGGCCAGGCGCAGCTCTTCGGGCATGGTTAGCTCGGGGGTTTCATAGCGCAGGCACAGGTACAGCTTTTCCAGCGTGTTCAGCTTCATGTGCGGGCACTCGTTGCAGGCGCAGGCATTGTTGGGCGGGGCCGGTATAAAGGTTTTGTGGGGGCTGTCCTTTTGCATTTGGTGCAGTATGCCGGTTTCGGTGGCCACTATGTAGGCCTGGCTGGCATCGGTACGGCTGTACTTCAACAGCTGGGTGGTGCTGCCTATATAGTCGGCCAGCTGCAGCACGGGCTCCTCACACTCGGGGTGGGCCAGCAGTTTGGCCTCGGGGTGGCGCAGTTTCAGCTTGCTTATTTTTTCCAGGCTAAATATTTCGTGCACCATACAGGCGCCATTCCACAGCACCATGTTGCGGCCGGTGGCCTTGTTCAGCCAGGCGCCCAGGTTTTTGTCGGGGGCAAAAATGATGGGTTGGTCGGCGGGCAGGCTGTCAATGATGGCTTTTGCATTGCTACTGGTGCAGATGATGTCGCTGAGGGCCTTCATGCCGGCACTGCAGTTGATATAGGTGACCACGATATGATCGGGGTACTGCTGGCGCCAGCGGGCAAACAGCTCGGGCGGGGCGCTATCGCTGAGGCTGCAGCCGGCCTTCAGGTCGGGTAGCACTACTTTTTTGGTGGGGTTCAGTATTTTGGCGGTTTCGGCCATAAAGTGCACGCCGGCAAACAGGATGAGGTCGGCATTGGTATCCCTGGCCTTCTGGGCCAGGCCCAGGCTATCGCCTATATAGTCGGCTACGTCCTGTATATCGGGCTCCTGGTAGTAGTGGGCCAGTACAATGGCGTTCTTTTCCTTTTTCAGGCGCTCTATTTCGGCAAACAGGTCGAGGGTGGGATCGAGCTCCACATCCAGAAAGCCTTTTTGCGGCACCCGGGCCATTGCTTCGGCCATGTCGATAACTGCCATAGTATATTGTATTAATTATTATTTATTAAAATCACCTATTACTATTAGGGCTGTGTATATGCGGATGCATGTTTCACACCAGAGGGTAAAAGTAGTTATTGGCTGTGTTCTGACCGGTTGTACACAGGGTTTTTCACGTTGGCAGGCCTGCTTTGGCTGGCTTTTAGCATGTTTTGCCACAGGCAGGGTGTGTTTGTGGATTGGCCTTTTGTGAGAAGTAGCTGGTTGATGAATCGCTGTGGAAAGAGAAGAACAAAAAAACAAGTAAGGATGGGATGGTGTTTTGTGCCAAAGGAGGGTGGAGGAGTTGTTCGCTAGTTTTCCGGCATGTGGGATGGTGGTGATTGGCAGTTGTTCACGGTGTAAAAGGGTTGTTAACAGGCTTTTCGAAAGAGGGTTTCACAAGCAGTTTTCATGCGGGTGGGTTTGGAAAGTGTGAGTGCCTTTTGCGCAGGTTTTGCACGGGGCTAAAAGGCCCGTTTTTGTTGGATTTTGAGCGGTTTTCCACAATTTTTTCATAGGGGGGCTTTCCCCTATTTTTGCCAACCTTAAAAAGAGGTAGAACGAAGCTATGTCTATTATTCAGTCAATTCGGGATAAGGCAGCGCCGGTTACCATCGGTGTTATTGCAATCAGCCTTATTGGTTTCATTTTAATGGATGCCGGCCGCTCAGGCCTGGGTGGTGGTGTCAGCCCCACCGATGCCGTGGGCAGCATCAACGGTGTGGATGTGAGCTACGAAGCTTTTCAAGACAAGATGAAGCTGAACGAGCAGATGTACCAGATGAACGGGCGCAATGTTGATGATATGACCCGTCAGCAGATTTATAGCGATACCTGGCGCAGCGTGGTGGAAGAGGAATTGCTGGAGCAGGAGTACCGCAAGCTCGGCATTGATGTGACTGATAAGGAGTATAATGACATGCTGTTTGGCAAGAATCCGCCGGAGTGGCTGAAGGGCCAGTTTGTGAATGAGCGGGGCGAGTTTGATGCCGTGGCTGCCAAGCAGGCGCTGAATGAAGTGAAGAAAGGAAAGACAGGGGTAGACAAAGACCTGATCAACGATGTATACCTGGAGCCGATGGTGCAGGGTGCCAAGCGCAACAAATACTTTGCGCTGCTGCAAAACAGTGCCTTTGTACCCAAGTGGATGGCTGAAAAGACCATTGCTGATAACAATATGGTGGCAAGCTTCAGTTTTGTGACGGCTCCTTACAGCAGTGTGGCCGATAGCACGGTGAAAGTGACCGATGAGCAAATCCTGGAGTATGCCCGCAAGCATGCCGATGAGTTTAAGACAGAAGAGAACAGCCGCAGCATTGCGTATGTGTCGTTTGGTTTTGAGCCCAGTGCAAAAGACACTGCCGATGTACTGAATGCGCTGAACGGTTTGAAGGCCGATTTTGCTGCCGCTGCCGATCCGGGTGCTTTTGTAAGCCGCAATGGTTCGGGCCAGCCTTTTTACGATGGTTATTTCAGCAAGAGTCGCATCCAGATTCCTGTAAAGGATAGCATCATTGGTGCTGGTGTAGGTGGCGTGTATGGTCCGTACCTGGATGTGCAGAGCTACGTGCTGAGCCGCGTGGTAGATGTAAAGGAGATGCCGGACAGCGTAAAGGCCAAGCATATACTGATTGGTACCTATGATCCTCGTACGCAGCAGCCCACACTGGACGAAGCCACTGCCAAGAAGCGCATCGATAGCATTGAGGCGTTGATAAAGGGCGGTGCCAATTTCGATAGCCTGGCGGTGAAGCTGAGCGACGACGAAGGAAGTGCCGTAAAAGGCGGTGACCTCGGCTTTTTCGGTCAGGGCAGTATGGTGAAGGAGTTCAACGATTTTTGCTTTGAGAAGCGTACTGGTGAGATGGGTGTGGTGAAAACACAGTTTGGTTACCACCTTATTAAGATCACCGACCAGAAGAATTTTGGTCCTGCCTATAAAATTGCCTACCTGTCGAGGGCTATTGAAGCATCGCAGGCTACGATTAATGAAGCACTGCTGAAGGCCAACAGCTTTGCAAGCATCGCAAAGGATGTGAAGAGCTTTGATGCGGCGGTGGAGAAAGGAAAGTACACCAAGCTGCTAGCCGAGGAGATTCGGGAGAACGAATACACAGTTGGAGCACTGGGCGTAAACCGTCCGCTGGTGAAAGACATTTTCGAAGCGTCGGTTGGTGAGGTGTTGCCGGAGCCGGTAGAGATGGCCAATCAGTTTGTAGTAGTAGTGGTAACTGGCGAAGAGAAGGCGGGTTTGCCGAGTGCTAAAAAATTGCGTCCGATGGTGGAAGCCATTGTACGGAACGAGATGAAAGGAAAAGCATTGGTAGAGAAAGTAAAAGACGCCACTACTTTGGAAGCGGCAGCTCAGAAATGGGGTGTACAGGTGCAGCGTGCCGATAGTATTAGTTTCTTGTCGCCCTCGTTGCCGGTGGCGGGTTATGAGCTGTTGGCGGGTGGTTATGGTTTTTATAAGGCTGGTTTGAACAAGGTGAGCAAGCCGTTTGCCGGCAACACAGGTGCTTTCCTGGTGCGTCCGGAGGCGATTGGTGCCAAGGCGGATGCCGCTGCCAATGTGGCTGAAATGGCGAATACACTTTTGAGCCAGCAAAAGAACACCCTGCTGTACAGCAGTATGGAGGCGCTGCGCAAGGCAGCTACTGTAGTGGATAAGCGGAGTAAGTTTTTGTGATCATTATCTTTTTATAACAAAGACCCCGCCTTCATGGCGGGGTTTTTGTTTATGGGAATTAGTACGTGGGTGGCTTGTGGCTGCCGCACAGTGGTTTTACCTTTACAAGCGTAGTATGGAAAATGTGATCGTCAATAAGGTGGCAGAGAGCGGATTGCTCACCCTTGATTTGTCGGCGTATTTGCCGCAGGAGAGCCAGATGGCGTCGTTCGATCTGAAGCCATTTCTGTTTATGGAATTGGTGCTGCGGGAAAAGGACTTTCGGGAACAGCTGAAGGCGCAGGATTGGTCGGTGTACGCTGGTAAGCAGGTGGCGGTGTTTTGCAGTACCGATGCCATCATTCCGGTGTGGGCCTATATGTTGGCAGCTTCTTACCTGAGTGAAGTGGCCGCCGGGGTGCATTTGTTGCGGCCCGAGGCTTTATCTGAAAAGATGCTGCTGGAGCGTATCAGTGCGGTAGACGCTGGTGAGTACAGTGGGAAGCGGGTGGTGGTAAAGGGATGTGGTGATGTGCACATTCCTGAGTCGGCCTACCTGGCGGTGACGGCGCTGTTGCGGCCGGTGGCGAAGAGTATTATGTATGGCGAGCCGTGTAGCACGGTGCCTATCTATAAGCAGCGGTCTGCTTAAGGTTGATGCGTAGTAGAAATGAATGGAGGGGCGTGGGCCCCTTTTTTTATTGCGGGGTGTTCATTCTTTTTGGCGAAGGGTTCCTTTCAGAAACCAGCCGCGGCGGTGAAACCAATAGATCATGATAAGTGGTACCAATATCATGATGAGCACGGTGCCATAAAAGCCCCATTGGTGGTGGGCGTAAGGTATCACGTCGAAATTCATACCAAAAATGCCGCCTATGACGGTAGCAGGCGCCATGATGGCGGTGATAATGGCCAGGGTTTTCATCACCTCGTTCATTCGCAGGTTTACATTGTTTACATACATGTCCTGCAGGCCTAGTATCAGGTCACGGTAGTTGTCTATCAGGTCATTGGCCTGTGTTACATGGTCGTGTACATCTCTGAAGTATTTGGCGGTGCGTTCTTCCAATAATGGACTTTCGCTGCGGGAGAGGCTGGCTACGAGGTCGCGTACGGGAGCCAGGATGCGTTTGAGTAGAATAATGTCTTTGCGCAGTTGCGAGATTTTTTCAAAGACCATTGGGCTGTTTCGCTGTAGGAGGGTTTCTTCGATTGTTTCAATCTGCGTACCGAGGTTTTCAATCACAGATAAATAGGAGTCGGTAATGTGATCGATGAGGACGTAAGAGAGATAGTCGGGTCCGCGGCCACGTTCTCGGCTGTCTGGCTTTTGCAGCCTATTTCTGATTGGGTCAAAAACGTCCTTGTGGGCGTCTTCCTGAAAGGAGAGGACGACATTTTCGCCGAGCACGATGCTTACTTGCTCTTGTTGGATTTCGTGGGTGTTGGGATCTACAAACAACATGTAGAGCACTGCGTAGAGGTAGCCTTCTATTTCATCGGCCTTTGGGCGTTGGCCGTGGGTGGCTATGTCTTCCTGTATCAGCCAGTGGATGTTGTAGGCTTTGGATATATGATCGATCTGTTGGTTGTTCAGTCCATCCATATTGATCCAGCTGATGCCGGGTGACTGTTGAAACCGGAGGCATTCGTCCAGTTGGGTGGTTCTGTGGTGCTCTATATGGGTGGCGGTGTAGTTGTAAATACTGATGTGTGTTTCGTGGGCCGGGGCAGGTGTTTTGCCGCCGTGAAAGGGTTTGGTAACAGCCCTTGTCTTTTGGCGGGCCAGTGTTTTGAGGAGGCTGCGGTACGCTGCCTTGGGGCTTGCTTTACTGAGTTGGATTGCCATGCCGGAGGTTATATTTACTAAATTATTGTTTGTGGTGTTTTTGTCGCTCTGTTTATGAGGCTTCTTCGGCACATCCCTTTTTTGCGCATGGTGCTTTGGCACAGCCTGACGGCCTTTGGTGGGCCGCAGGGGCACTATGGCATGATGGTGAAGCGCTTTGTACAGAAGCGCCACGATGTGACGGAGGCCGAGTTGATGGAGTTCACGGCTTTCGTGCAGTTGCTGCCAGGTGCCAGCAGCACCCAAACGCTCACGCTTATTGGTTACAAGCGGGGTGGTGTGGCGTTGGCCTTGCTTACGTTGCTCATTTGGGTGGTGCCGGCTGGTGTGCTGATGAGCCTGTTGAGCTTCCTGTTGCATTATATCGATAAGCAGGCGCTGGAGGTGGATGTATTCAAGTTCATTCAGCCAATGGCGGTGGGTTTCCTGGCGTTTGCCGCCTATCGCATGGGGCGTATATCCATCCGCAATCCTATTACTATCATTATAGCATTAGCAGCGGCGTTGCTCACGTATTGGTTTTTTCATACGCCGTGGGTGTTTCCGCTGCTGCTGGTGGGGGCGGGGGTGGCCACCAATTTTAGTAAGAAGCGGATTCCGCAGGCCGATGTAAAGCGGAAGAAGATTGCATGGAATAATCTTTGGCTTTTCGCCCTGCTGTTTGTGCTACTGGGTGTGCTGAGTGAATGGGCCCGGAAGGAGCAGGTGAAGACCGGGAGCCAGGTGCCGCAATACCGCATTTGGAATCTGTCTGAAAACTTTTATCGCTTTGGCAGCCTGGTGTTTGGCGGTGGCGATGTGCTGGTGCCGCTGATGTATGAGCAGTTTGTGGTAAGGCCCAAAGGCGACAATAAGTACATGACCAGCGAAGAGTTTTTGACCGGAAGCGGAATGGTGCGGGCCATTCCTGGTCCGGTGTTTTCAGTGGCCGCTTTTCATGGGGGTATGGCCATGCGCAAGTGGGGAGGCCACTGGCAGGTGCTGGGTTGTATCGCTGGTTTGGTCGGTATCTTTTTGCCCAGTGTATTGCTGGTGTTATTCTTTTACCCCATTTGGAGCAACCTGAAGAAGTACGCGGTGGTGTACCGAAGTTTGGAAGGTATCAATGCGGCAGTGGTGGGTATTATGGCGGCTTCGTCTTTGTACGTACTCAAGGATATTTCGATGAGTAGCCTGCAGCTCATTCCGCTGGTAAATGTGGGAGTGATGCTAGGCACGTTTTTGCTGCTCACATTTACGCGGCTGCCTTCACCGGTGCTGGTATGCATCTGTCTGGCACTGGGGGCTCTGGTCTGAATCGAATTAAAAATTTATTTAATTCGTTTATGCTACTGATAGTATTGGTGGATCGCAATTTCGTGGGCCACTTTATCTGGCACCAGGTAGCGAATACTGCGACCGGCCTTGATTTCCGCCCGTATGAAAGTGGAGGAGATATCTAGTAAAGGTGCCTGTAGCAGTTGTACTTGTTGGTGGGCGGGGTTTACCTGCACCGGGTGGCCCGGCCGCTGGTACACCAGCAGCGGGTATTGGCTGGTGATGAAGCTGGCATTGTGCCAGCGGTCGATATTGCTGTAGCTATCGCTACCCAGTATAAGGCTGAATTGGTGGTTGGGATACTTCTCTTGCAGATAAGCCAGGGTGGTGGCAGTATAGCTCGGTTTCGGCAGGTGGTATTCTATGTCGTTCACCCGTAGTTCGGTATCATCTTCTACCGCCAGGCGCAGTAGTTGCAGCCGGTGGTACTCGTTCAGCAGGCTGGCCTGTGGTTTAAACGGGTTTTGTGGTGAGGGCACCAGCCATACCTGTTGCACCGGGCTGTGCTGTCGTACGTAGTTGGCTATTATGAGGTGGCCAACGTGCACGGGATTGAAGGAGCCGAAATAGAGTCCTACCTGCATGGGTTTAGTCCACTGGTTTTACCATGATCTGTTCGGCTTCGCTGATGCGGAGGCTCAGGTGGTAGCCGGCCACCAGTACCGAGATGGGGTCGCCCAGCGGTGCCCGCATTTCTACCATCAGCTCTTCACCAGGCACGCAGCCCATTTCCATCAGCTTCAAAAAAATGTCGTTCGACGCAAAGGAGTCCACCACTGCCTTTTGGCCGGGTTCCAGGTCCGATAGTTTTCTAATCATAGCCTCGCTTACCTTGCAAATGTATTTTCTATTGTGTAGCCGCTGTTTCCAATTCCGAAATGCCTGTACGTTTCTTTTATGCTGATGCCCGGTTGCCCCGGACCGATAAGCTGCGGTTGCGCCGCTTTGTGGCCGATGTATTGTTGCGGTCCGAAGGGCGGCAGGCCGGCACTATTCAGTATGTGTTTTGCTCCGATGAGTACCTGCTGCAGATGAACCGGCAATACCTGGAGCACGACTATTACACCGATATCATCACGTTCGGTCTGTCCGATCCGGCGGCTCCCATCATTGATGCCGACATCTACATCTCCGTCGACCGGGTGCGTGACAATGCCCTTACTGCCGGGGTGAGTTTTGATGAGGAGAGCCTCCGGGTCATCTTTCATGGGGCGCTTCATTTGTGTGGCTACAAAGACAAGCGCCCGGCCGATGTAAAGCAGATGCGGGCCAAGGAGGATGAATACATCTGGCGCTATCGGCGCTGGAAAGGGTAGGAGTAATAGTTGGGCATCTCGTCCTTTGGCCTTTTTTGAGCTGTTGTTCGGGCCTTCGCCCGGTGCGCCTGCCTGGGGGGGCAGGGGCACGCCAACCCGCAGAGCCCACGGCTCAGTCCCGCATGCCTTCATCGTTTGTACTAATCTCAGCCATCGCAGCTTCGCCATCTGGCTGTTGCGGGTGGCAGTTTGTTCCACGTGGAACATCGCTTCCGCTTCTATCCATCTTGTTCCACGTGGAACATCCCCTTTCGAAACCCCCATTCCACGCCCTTGGGTTACTTTTGCACCATGTTTCCTGAGTACGACGTAATTGTGGTAGGGGCCGGCCATGCCGGTTGTGAGGCCGCGGCGGCCGCCGCCAACATGGGCAGCAAGGTGCTGCTCATTACTATGAACATGCAAACCATTGCCCAAATGAGCTGCAACCCCGCCATGGGGGGCATTGCCAAAGGGCAAATAGTGCGGGAAGTGGATGCCCTGGGTGGCTATAGCGGCATCGTCACCGACCGCAGCATGATCCAGTTCAGGATGCTGAACCGCTCCAAAGGTCCCGCTATGTGGAGCCCGCGGGCCCAAAACGACCGCATGCTCTTTGCCGCCGTATGGCGCCAGCTGCTGGAAGAGACCCCCAATGTGGACTTTTACCAGGACATGGTGCGCAGCCTGCTGGTAAAAGATGGTCGGGCCTACGGGGTGGTCACCGGCCTGGGCCACGAAATAAAGGCCAAAGCCGTGGTGGTCACCAGCGGTACTTTCCTCAATGGCGTCATTCATATTGGCGAAAAGCAGCTGGGCGGGGGACGTATAGCTGAGAAGGCTGCCACCGGCATTACCGAGCAGCTGGTGGAGCTGGGCTTCGAAAGCGACCGCCTGAAAACCGGCACCCCGCCGCGGATAGATGGCCGCAGCTTGGACTATAGCAAGATGGAAGTGCAGGATGGCGACGCTGAGATCACTGGTTTTTCCTACCTCGATGTGCCCAAAATAGCCGCCCACCAGCAGCGGCCCTGCCATATTACTTATACCAATGAGGCTGTTCACGAGATCCTGAAGACCGGTTTCGACAAGAGCCCCATGTACCAGGGCCGCATTCAGGGGGTGGGTCCGCGGTATTGCCCCAGCATCGAAGACAAGATCAGCCGCTTTGCCGAACGCAACCGGCACCAGCTGTTTGTAGAGCCCGAAGGCTGGAATACGGTGGAGATCTACGTAAACGGCTTTAGCAGCAGCCTGCCCGAAGAGGTGCAACTACAGGCCTTGCGCATGGTGCCCGGCTTCGAAAACTGCCGCATGTTCAGGCCCGGCTACGCCATTGAGTACGACTATTTTCCGCCTACCCAGCTCGGCTACAGCCTCGAAACCAAGCTGGTGAGCCACCTGTTTTTTGCCGGCCAGATCAACGGTACCACTGGCTACGAAGAGGCGGCCTGCCAGGGACTGATGGCCGGCATCAATGCGCACCTGCGGGCCAAAGAGCAGCCTGCCTTTACCCTGAAGCGGAGCGACGCCTACATCGGCGTACTCATCGACGACCTCATCAACAAGGGTACCGATGAGCCCTACCGCATGTTTACCAGCCGGGCCGAGTTCAGAACCCTGCTGCGCCAGGACAATGCCGACCTGCGTCTGACCCCCCTGAGCCACGCCATTGGGCTGGCCAGCGAGGAGCGGGTGCAGCTGGTAAACGAGAAAAATGAACAGGTGGCCGCCATCCAGCAGGTGCTGCAAGACTACCCGGTGGAGCCAGCTGATATCAACGGCTTTTTTGAGCAGATCGGTAGCTCGCCCATTGTAGAAAAGACCCGGGCCGCCAAGCTGCTGCTACGCCCCAATGTGGAGCTGACCGACCTCTGCCAGGCCCTGCCAGGGTTGGCCGCAGCCCTGGCTCGCTTCAGGGCCGACAGCCGTGAGCAGGCCACCATCCAAATGAAGTACGACACCTACATCGCCAAAGAGCAGGAACTGGTGAAGCGGATGGCCCAGCTGGAAGACCTGGAGATACCCGCCCTCTTCGATTATGACCGCCTTGGCTCCCTCAGCCACGAGGCCCGGCAAAAATTCAAGAAAATCAGACCCCGCACCCTGGGTCAGGCCAGCCGCATCAGCGGGGTGAACCCGAGTGATGTACAGATCCTGATGGTGTTCATGGGACGATAGTATAACTGTTTGTAAAACAGTATACAACGCTTTAAAAAAAATACGCAACCAATATAGGTGGCGTATTTTTTGTTGGTGTGTACCCTGTGCCCGGTTTATCGCATTCTCGGCGCTTTGGTATTTGTCCTATTTTTTGGCATCCAAAAAAATCAACACAACGATTTTACCATGCTTCGCCACCTGCTCCTACCGCTGCTACTCAG
>CANHEC010000013.1 GCA_947459455.1 Chitinophagaceae bacterium | reverse complement strand
CCAGGCTTTGGTAGCGGCTGGGGTAGCCGGCTGCCACTACTTCGTATGCGGCCATGGCGGCATAGGTGTAGTTACGGCTGGCTACAATGGGCGGAAAATTATTGCCCATCACCACCTGGTTCAGCTCGTGTACTGTGTGGCTAAACAGCTGCGGATTGTTCAGAAAGGATTTATACTCGGTGCTGGGCTGGCGGCAGGCCGCAGCCAATAGCAGCAAGCAGGCTACTATAGCGGTTCTCATTTGGTCGTCAATACAATTGGTTAGCGATACAGGGCTTGACACGTTTGGCCTGTTCGGCACAAACAGCATCACCTGAATGTAAAAGGCGCCAACTACCGGCACCACCGGTGCCAATGGTTGAGATTTACGACCAGATTTCGGGAGGAAGATCGGGCACTTCGGCCGGGCGCAGGCTGCAGGCAACGGCCGGCAAAGCTGCGGGGTGCGCAGCGGCTACAAGGGGGCTAGGCAGCTGCCAGTGTTGGGTAGCATCATCATAGTCGCCCAGGTAGTTCGACACAAAGACGGGTGCCGATTTTTTTTGCTCTACAGGCTGGCCAATGTTGTAGGCCAGTTTGAAAAATTCGTCGCGGGCCGATAGCACCTGCTGCTTGCCGGTATTGGGCAGGCAGCGTACATACAGGCGGCCGTTGGCTATTTTACGCTCTACGTAGCGGTAGTGAATGCCGTCGATGACAATATTGCCTTCGTGCTGCTGCCAGTGCTGCTGGTCGGTGCTGTAGGGAAGGCTGAGATCGACACTGAGTTCGAGCAGGCTGGCGGGGTTGTACTTCCGCTCATCAATGCGGGCCTGCAATTTGGTATCGGCACGGTGCTGCAGGTACTGCGTCAGCAGTCGGTAGCCAAGGCTGTTGAACAGCAAAATGGCCAGTATTCCTATGGCAGCTAGTTTTTTCAATCCAACAGCAATTTAGGGGAATTTCTGATTTTGGAGGGCTGGAGAGGGATTGTTTATCGCACAGAGGGCACAGAGGGCACGAAGGAATTTCTGATTTCGGAGGGATGATTTCGGAATTCATCTGTGATCATCTGCGCAATCTGCGGGAGATATTTTCTCGCAGAGGCGCAGAGGAATTGTAGATCTCGGATTTCATCTTTGGTAATCTGTGCCATCTGTGGCCGAATTTCTCGCACTGAGGACACAGAGTACTCGGAGGAATGGCTGATTTCCAAACGAGGGTTAATTGACTTGATCTTTTACATGCACATCGCATCATCCTTCAGCCCTTCGCTCTCGGCCTTCGCCTTGGCCTTCCGCTTTCCGCCTTGACCTTGACCTCGGCCTTAGCCGCCTGCCTTCCGCTTTCAGCTTTCAGCTTTCAGCCTTGGCCTTGACCTCGGCCTTAGCCTCTTGCCTTCCGCTTTCAGCCTTCCGCTTTGAGCCTTCCCTCATTTCACCACCACCGTTTTTCGCTCCACACCAATGCCGGTAATGGTGAGGCTTTTCCAGGCTTTGGGCAGCAGCCCTTTTTGCTGAATGATGCCGTTATCTGTGATTTCGAGGCCGCCAAAACCCATGAGCACACTTTGCAAAATGCCCCCGGCGCCGGTAGCAAAATAAGGGTTGGTGCCTCCCTTGGTTTCGGCTATCACCCGAAAGGGCGGGTTCAGGTTGGGCAGGTACGAGTCTTTAAACCAATACCAGGCTTTATCGGCATCGCCGAGGCGGGCATGCAGCAGGGTAAATACGGCCTGCGTCATGGCCGGTGTGCCCTCGTTGGGCACCCGCTCACTGTAGTAGTCGAGGTCGGCCTTTATTTGTTTGGGGTCAGTCACTTCTTTTAGGGGGTAAGCCAGCAGGTTTACATCGGCCTGCTTAATGCCCTCGCCTTTGTAGGTTTCGTGCTCTTTGGTAATGCCGTTTTCCCGCAGGATGGGAATGTTTTTGGCCACTTCGGCCCAGTCGGCATTGGCAGGCAGGCCCAGGATGGCCGCTGCCTGATTGGCAAACTGCAGGTTGGCCCGGGCAGCCGCGTTGGTAAATGCGTTGTTGTTCACGTTTTCGGCCCATTCATCGGCCGCTACAACGTTGTTGATGTCGAACCGGCCCGGCCCGTTGCGCTCCACCCGGCTGCTCCAGAATTCGGCCGTTTCTTTCAAAATAGGCCAGCCTTTTTCCCGCAGCCACTGCTTGTCTTGCGTTACCCGGTAATAGTTCCAGGCGGCAATAGCCACGCAGGCAGTGATGTGCTGCTCAAACGGTCCGCTCAATGCCCATACCGGTGTTTCTTCTACGCCGGTTTCGGCACTCTCCCAGGGAAACATAGCGCCCCTGTAGCCCTTGCTGAAAGCATTGCGCTTGGCCGTTTCCAGCCGCTGAAAGCGATACTCCACCATGCTTTTGGCTATTTGTGGCTGCATTACCAGCAGGGCGGGGTACATCCACAGCTCGGTATCCCAAAACACATGGCCATTGTAGCCCAGCCCGCTGAGGCCCATGGGCGAGGGCGACAGGGCAGTGCCTTCGCGGGTAAAGCTGTACAGGTGGTACAGCATGCTGCGAATATCCTGCTGGCTTTGTGCATCGCCCTCAATGCGGATATCGCTCTTCCACAGCTCGGCCCAGGCCTGCCGGTGGCGCTGCAGCAGGCGGTCGCGGCCCTCCAGCTTGGCAAAAATGGTGAGGCGCTCCGCTTCGTTCAGCGGATCATCGTGGTGGGCTGAGGTAATGCTGCTGCCGGTAATGCTGAACCGATAGGTTTCTCCGGCCTTGAGGGCCTTGCCAAACTTCATGAGGTGCATATTATTGTCCCACATTTCGTGGATTACCCGCGGCTCGTGGCCATGCTCTTCACCAAAAATGAAGCTGTTGCTGGCACACATCAGCATTTTGCCCGTAGGGCTTTTGGCCGATGAAGTAAGCAGCGAAATCACCACATGCGGCCGGTCTATTTCGTTGTAGTAGTTCTGTACATCTTTCAGCAGGTCGGGGGCAGCCATTACACTGGCCGCATTGATACGGATGTCTTTTTTGGCAGTTACGCTTACATCCATGAGCACGGTGTAAGGCAGGTGCCGCAGGGCGTAGTAGGTATAGGTTACTGTGGCTTTGTCCTGATGGTCGAACGAGGCGGTGAAGGCGGCATTCTGCATATCGAGCTCCTGCCGAAAATTGCTGATGCTGCCGGCATCTATACCGCGGCCGTCAATATCGAACCGCATATTGAGCAGGTTGAAACTGGGTATGAAATTGCTGACACGGCCTCGGCCATACGTATCATACGCCCCGGCCAGCACCACATCTTTCACCTTGAAAGGCTCGGGGGCGCTTACAATGCCCAGCATGCCATTGGCCACGGTAATGCCGTAGTAGTTAGCGGGGTTGATGTTGGCAGCGGTTATCTTCCATGGGTCTTGTGCAGGCAATGCAACGGCCAGCAACAATGCAGCAGCAAGCAACAAACGGTAGCGCATGGGCAAAGCAATTTTTGATGTGAAGGCGGTTCTTGAGGCAAAGCAGGTACAAAGAACTGAAAGCGGATGGTTTTTTCGTCAGTGGTACTTGCCTGCACCCGGCGTGCTGGCGGTAAAAGATGCCCCGCCGCCTGCTACCAGCTAAACTAACCTGTGCATGACAACCAGCGAAGCGCTTTTGCCCACTGCAAAGGTTTGCGAGCTGCTAACAGCAGGCAGCTAAAGCATCTAGCCGATCAGCTGAGCAGAGCGATGCCGATGAAGGGTGCCAACGCCACTGTAGCTGCTGCTTGTACAGCTGCCGGGCCCATCATCCTCTCTACTTATTGGCAGCCACGCCCAGCAGCATAGCTGGGGCATTGTTGCGGGCCACTACCACGCAGGGGCGACCGCCCACCTGCAGGGGGCGGATGCGGCGGGCTTCGCCGGTCAGCAGGGCGCCTTGCAGGGTTTCGGGGTGCCAGCGGCCCTGGCCATCGTTTATCAGCAGCAGGCCACAGTCGGCATCGGCCCGGCCCAGTTGGGCCGCCAGGTCGTAAAAATTGCCCACCAGCAGCAGGTCTTGCCGGCCGTCGAGGTTGGCATCCAGCAGGCAGGCATCGTTGTACTGGCTCAGCTGTGCCAGCCAGGGTAGGGCCTGCCATTGGTAGCGGCCATTGGGCAGCTGCAGGTAAAAGCCGCTGGCCAGCTGGGTAGCGGTTTGCAGTTCCATTTTTGGCAGTACAGCCGGGCCCAGCAGGTCGGGCAGGCTGGCCCGGGCAAAATCATGGGCGTAGAGGTATTTCTTTTTCAGGTGGGGCAGCTGCTTTTGCAGTTCGTCTTTGGAAGCAAAGGCTACTTCCTGCCCCTGCATGTAATAGGTCAGCAGTTGTTCGGTGGTGCCATTGCCATTGGCATCGCCCACGTACAGGCGCAGGGGCTGGCTGGTGCTGGCGTGCAGGCGGGTATTTAGGCCCAGGTTGGCCGCCAGCAGGTCGGGGCGGCCGTCAGCATTGGCATCCAGTGGCAGGCAGGCATTCCACAGCCCTGGCTCGCCCAGCGGCGTCGCCTGGTCGAAGCGACCCTTTTGCTGCAGCACCAGCAGGGGTGGGCGCCAGTGGCAGGCCAGCAGCAGGTCGGGCTGTCCGTCGGCGTTCCAATCGGTACTGCGGGCCTGCTTTACCATGCCGGGCTGTAGCAGGGCAGGTGCCCGGGCGGCAGTGATGTCGGTGAAATGGCCCTGCCCATCGTTTTGCAGCAGGTAGCTACGCGGGGCCAGTCCGTGGGCAAAAGGTTGGGCCCGGCCGCCAAGGAACACATCGGGCCGGCCATCGCCGGTAAAGTCGGCCACGGCTACTGCGCCGGCGTTGCAGTAAATGCCGGCAAAGGCGTTGGGCTGCTTTTGCAGGCCCTGCCCGGTATTGAGGTAAAGGCGGGGCTGTAGCTCGGTGGCGGGGCCATAAAACTCATTGCCGCCGCTGGCTACCAGCAGGTCGGGGCGGCCGTCGCCATTCAGGTCGGCTATCACGGCATCGGTGTCTTCGGCGGCGCTATCGGCGGCCAGTGCCGGTAAAATGGCTGGTGCAAAGCGGCCGCCCGGCTGCTGTAGGTACAGCTGGTTTTTAAAGCCGCGGGCTGCGCCCAAAAACACATCGTCCAGCCCGTTGCCGTCTATATCGCCTACGGCCAGGGCGGGCCCATCGGTGCTAGTCATGTAGGGTATCAGCGGCTCACGGTTAAACTCCTGGTACAGGTTTTCGGTATGGTCGTACAGCAGGCCGCTGCTGGCGGTGAGGTCGGTAAAGCGATGGCTGCCATCGGTGCCCCACTGCTGCCAGCGCCCATAGTTGAAGGGCGCCAACCCAGGCTTCCATTGAAGTACGACGGTTTCACCCTGCCGGGGCTGCCAGGGCTGGTAGTTGCCATCGGGCCACAGCACCAGGGCCGAGTCGATGGGTGGCCCCGCCAGGCCCAGCAGCAGCGGGCCTTCCATGCTGCTGAGGTAGCCGTGCACGGCTTGCTTTTCGTAAGTGCGCAGTTCGCCCTGCTGGTACAGCAGCAGGCGGGCACCCAGTGCGTAGCGGTTGGCCGGCGGGCCCTGCAGCACCACGCGGCAGTGGCGGGCCCGGGCGGTATCGGCCAGCTCGTTTTCGTACAGCATGGCTTCGTCGCCTATGTTGTTCACCACCAGGTCCAGGTCGCCGTCGTTGTCAAAATCGGCATAGGCGGCGCCGTTGCTAAAGCTGGGCAGGTCATTGGTAATATTGGTTTGGCGGCTGAAGCGGGCCTCGCCCTGGTTGCGAAAGAAATAGTTTGGCAGCTTGATCTCCGGGAACTGATTGATGAGTTCAAAATCGGCTGCCGATAATGACTGTGTGTTCAGTTTTTGCTGAAAGCTTTCGCTGGCGATGAAGTTGACCCAATCAATATCGTTGAGGCGTTTGGGAATACCGTTGCTGATAAACAGGTCCTTCCAGCCATCGTTGTCGAAGTCGGTCCAGAGGCAGCTCCAGCTCCAGTCGGTAGCGGCGATGCCGGCGTACTGGCCTACTTCGCTAAACAGGTTGTTGCGGCGGTTCAGCTGCAGGTTGTTTCGGCTGATGAAGGGGTGGTAGCCGAAGCGCAACTTCATTTGAAAGATGTCGTAGTTGTCTTCGCCCAGGCTGCGCTTTTGCATGTAGTGGTCGGGCGGCAGCATATCCATGCTGATGATGTCGGGGTAGCCATCGTTGGTCACATCGGCGGCATCTACGCCCATGCTGTATTGGCTGGTATGCTGGGTGCGCAGGCTTATTTCGTCAGTAAAGCCGCCTCGGCCGTTGTTGATGTACAGGTAGTCGTTTTCATGAAAGTCGTTGCCCACATACAGATCGGGCCAGCCATCCAAGTTGATATCGGCCACCACCACACCCAGCCCGTAGCCAATGGCGGTGCTGTTAATGCCGGCCTGGCGGGTGACGTCGGTAAATCGGTTGCCATCGCGGCGGTACAGGCGGTCGCCGCTCAGTGCATCGTAGCTGCCTTCAAAGCGGCTGCGTTCGGCAAAGCGGCCCACATGGCTGGGGGCATGGTTCAGCAAAAACATGTCGAGGTCAGCATCGCGGTCGTAATCGAAGAAGACTGCCTGCGTACTCAGCCCGCTAAAGTCGAGGCCGTATTCGGCGGCCCGGTCGCGGTATCGCGGTACGCCGTTTTCAATGCCTTCGCATACCAGCAGTTGGTTGCGGCCCCGTAGGCTTTCGTAGTTGGCGGCCCGGCAGATGTACAGGTCGGGCAAGCTATCGTGGTTGATATCGGTGACCGATACGCCGGTGCTCCAGCCGCTATCGGTGGGCAGGCCGGCCGCCTGGCTTACGTTGTCGAAGCGCAGCTGGCCGCGGTTGAGGTATAGCTGGTTGGGCTGCTGGTTGGCGGCAAAAAAAACATCAGTGAGGCCATCGGCATTAAAATCGGCCGTGGCCACGCCAGCGCCGTTGTAGAAATACATGTAATTGAACACATTGAAAGCGGCGGTGGGCTGCAGCTGGTTGCTGAAGCGCAAGCCGGTTTCGGCACCGGTGCGCAGCCGAAAGCGCAGAGTTTGCGCATCGGCAGCTGTGCCATCAGCGGGTGAAGAGGCAGAGCGGCAAGCCGCCAGGGCCCCTGCCAGCAAAAGGGAGAAAACAATGCCACGCATAGCGGGCAAGCTACGGAAAGGGCAAGAGACAAATAAACGGAAACCGGTAGCTGGCGATTGTGTGGGCCGACCCGGCGCCGAGGTGCTGCAGCCACTATCGGAAAGCGCCTATATTGCAATGCTGGCCATTTGCTTATGAGAAATCGTTTATTGCCCATCGGACTGCTGAGTCTGCTGATAGCTTGCAGCCGCCCCGACCCGCTGTTTACATCGCTGGATGCCCGCCGGCATGGCATCACGTTTGAAAATACCATTACAGAAAATGATATGCTGAGTGTGCTCAACTATGAGTACATCTACAATGGTGGAGGGGTGGGCATTGCCGACTTTAACAACGACAGCCTGCCCGATGTGTACCTGAGTGGCAATATGGTGCCGAATAAAATGTATCTCAACAAGGGCGATTTTCAGTTTGAAGACATTACCGATGCAGCGGGTGTGGCCGGTGCAGGCAAGTGGTGCAAGGGCGTGAGTGTGGTAGACATTAACAACGATGGCTGGCAGGATGTGTATGTGTGTGCTGCTGTAAAGGACGATGAACAGGCGAGGCGCAATCTGCTATACATCAATCAGGGCGTGAGTGCTGGCAATAGCACGCCTCGCTTTACGGAAGCAGCAGCTGCCTATGGCCTTGATGATGCTTCGAACACGCACATGGCTGCATTTTTTGACTACGATAATGACGGCGACCTCGATGTGTATTTGCTGCTGAATGATCTCGATGGCACTTATCCCAACGAGTTCAGGCCCATTCGCACAGATGGCAGTTGGCCCAATACCGACAAGCTGCTGCAAAACAATTGGGACAGCAGCAAGGGCCACGCTTTTTTTACCGATGTAAGTGCTGCGGCAGGTATTTTAATCGAAGGGCATGGATTGGGCGTGAGCATTGCCGATATCAACCGCGATGGCTGGAAGGATATTTATGTAAGCAACGATTACCTCTCTAACAACATTCTGTACATCAACAATGGCAACGGCACTTTTACCGACCGCTGTGCCGAATACCTGGCTCACAGCAGCAAGAATGCCATGGGCAATGATATAGCCGACATCAACAATGACGGGCTCGACGACATCATTGAAACTGATATGGCCCCCGCCGATAACTACCGGCTGAAAATGATGTACAGCGATATCAGCTACCAGACTTTTCAAAACTCGGCCCGCTTTGGCTACATGCACCAGTATGCCCGCAATACGCTGCAGCTCAATCGGGGCCCTCACCGCGCAGCCGGCGATAGCACAGGGCGGCCGCTGTTTTCCGACATTGCCTACCTGGCTGGCGTAGCGCAAACCGACTGGAGCTGGGCGCCTCTGCTGGCCGATGTAGACAACGACGGCTACCGCGACCTGCTGGTATCAAACGGCTTGCCCCGCGATATGAGCGACCTCGACTTTATGGCCTATCGCAAGCAGGCCGTGGCCAAAACACCGCTGCAGCAGGTGCTGCCGCAAATGCCGGCGGTGAAAGTGCCTAACTATATTTTTCGCAACAATGGCGATCTGCGCTTTACCGACCAAACGAAAGCCTGGGGATGGGAGCAACCAACATTTTCGGCTGGTATGGCCACCGCCGACTTCGATCGAGATGGTGATTTGGATGTCATCATCAACAACACGAATATGCCGGTGACCCTGCTGCGCAACAATGCACAGCAGCAGCAGCCACGCAGTTTCTTGCGGGTGCAGTTGCACGGTAGCGGGGCTAATCGTGGTGGCTTTGGTGCCCGAGTGAGCTTGCATACCAGCAAAGGCTTGCAGTCGGCCGAGCACTCGCCCTACCGCGGCTACATGAGCAGTGTGGAGCCGGTACTGCATTTTGGCATCGATAGCGGTGTACAGCTGCAAAAGCTGGTGGTGGAGTGGCCGGGCGGTAAAACACAGGTGCTGCCTGCACCAGCGGCTGGCACCACGCTATTGCTTCGCGAAAGCGATGCAGCCATAGTGCCTGGCGAAAAAGAGAAAGCTTTACTGCCCTGGCTGACCGATGTATCGGCAGCAGCACAGCTACAGCATGCGTACGATGAGGTAGACTTTATCGATTTCAACATTCAGCGATTGATACCGCACAAGTTTTCGCAGTACGGCCCCTCGCTGGCCGTGGGCGATATAGATGGCAACGGGCTGGATGATGTGGTGATGGGCGGTGGCTCGCCCAACTATGCCAGCTTGTACTACCAGCAGGCCGATGGCCGGTTTCGGCACCAGCCACTCATCGATCGTCAGGACCTGAAGTACCAGGATGACGGTGGCCTCTGCTTGTTTGATGCCGATGGCGACGGATATCTCGATTTGTACATCGCCTCGGGTGGCGGCGAAAACGAACCGCAGTCGAAGGCCTATGTTGATCATTTTTTTGAGAACGATGGCCGCGGCCGCCTGCAGGAAAAAGAACTGCCCATTTTGAACAATCGCAGCACCAAGAGTGCGGTACGGGCGACCGACTACGACCGCGATGGCGATATGGACCTGCTGGTAGCGGGCCGCTTTATACCCGGCCGGTATCCGGCGCCGGCCAGCAGCTTTTTGTATCGAAATGATAGCAAGCCCGGCGCTATCAGCTTTACCGATGTGACCAGCCAGCTGGCACCCGAGCTGCTGCAATGCGGCCTGGTGACCGATGCTCTGTGGACTGACATGAACAACGATGACTGGCCCGACCTGCTGCTGACTACGGAGTGGGGACCGGTGCTCAGCTTTGCCAACCAGCAAGGCCGCCTGAAAAAGACGGATAACGGGCTGGGTAAGGCCACCGGTTTTTGGAACAGTGCCACCGCTGCCGATGTAGACAACGACGGCGACATGGACTATGTGCTGGGCAATTTTGGCTTGAACAGTTTTTTGAAAGCCAGCGAAGCGCAGCCACTCGGTATTTACGGAAAGGATTTTGATAACAACAGCAGCTACGATGCGGTAGTCACCTGCTTTTTGCCCGATAGCCTGGGTGGCCAATTGAAAGAGGTGCCGGTGGCAGGTCGCGATGAGTTTATCAAAGAAATGACGGCGCTGAAGGAACGGTTTCCGAACTACGCCAGCTATGCCCGCAGCCATATCGGGTCTTTGTTTTCGCCCGAGATGATGGAGGGTGCGCTGGCACTGAAAGCCAATACACTGGCCAGCTGCTGGGCCGAAAACAAAGGCAACTATCAGCTGGTGCTGCATGCGCTACCGGTGCAGGCACAGCTGGCACCGGTGTACGGCATCGCCGCGGCCGATGTAAATGCTGATGGTAATCTGGACCTGGTACTAAATGGCAACGAGTATAGCATGGCGCCCTACCTGGGCCGGCACGATGCGCTGCAAGGCGAGGTATTGCTGGGCAATGGCCACGGTGGCTTTGTAGCGGCATCGGCGTGGCAAAGCGGCCTGCACCTGCCGGGCAATGGCAAAGGGCTGGTGCTGCTGAACCGACGAGGCCAGCCAGCCTTGCTGGCAGCTAACAATAGTGGTGCCAGTACACTTTATCAGCAGGCAAATGCCCGGCTGGTACCACTGGCCCCCACCGACCGCTACCTGCTGGTGCAGCTGGCCGATGGCCGGCAGCGCCGCGAAGAACCGGGCAGCGGCACCTTCCTTTCACAGCCCGGCCGGTATGCCTGCTTTACCCCGGCCGTGAAGCAGATAACAGTGGTGGATAGCAAAGGACAACGACGCACATTACAACCATGAGAAACACTTTTATTGGCATACTCACCTGCCTGCTGGCGTTAGGGGCCTGCCAGCCAGCCAGGCAGCCGCTGCCAGCCGGCCCCGAGTTGCAAGACCAATGCGTACAAGCACTAACCGAAGTGATTGTGCACGACATTTTTACCCCACCGGTGGCCAGCCGCCTGTATGCCTACACGCAGCTGGCTTACTATGAGGCCTTGCGACCAGCCAATCCTGCCTATGCATCGCTGCTGCCGCAGCTGCGCGGCTTTGCTGCCCTGCCGGCTGCGCCCGATAGTGTGCAGTGTCATTATGCCCTCAGTGCTGCTACTGCTTTTTTAAAAGTGGCCGAGGCCCTGGTGTTTTCAAAAGACAGTATCAGGCAGGCCAGGCTGCGCCTGCTGGCACCGTTTGATCAGCTGCCGGACGATGTACGTGCCCGATCGGCCGAGTGGGGCGAAGCCGTGGCAGCAGTGGTGTTGGCCCGTGCCGCCGCCGACAACTACAAGCAAACCCGCGGCATGCCTCGCTACAGTGTGTTTAAAGACGCGGGCCGCTGGACGCAAACACCCCCCGAGTATGCCGACGCCGTAGAGCCGCACTGGCGCCTGATAGCCCCGCTGCGCATGGATAGCGCTGCGCAATGTCAACCACCACCACCGCCGGCCTACAGCAGCGATAGCAGCAGCACTTACTACCTCGAGCTTCGCGAAGTATACCAGGTGACGGCTGGCCTGACCGCCGAGCAAGACAGCATTGCCTACTACTGGGATGATAACCCATTTGTGGTGGAGCACAAGGGGCATTTCACCATGGCCAATAAAAAGATTACGCCTGTCGGGCACTGGATGGGTATTGCCGGCATCCTCTGTGGCCGCTATGCAAAAGGCGATGCCGTGAAAGTGGCGCAGGTGTATGCGCTGACGGCGGCTGCTATTTTCGATGGCTTTATTTCGTGCTGGCACGAAAAGTATAAGAGCCGCACCGTGCGCCCCGTTACCGTCATTCGGGAGTGGATAGCGCCTACCTGGGAGCCACGCTTGCAAACGCCTCCCTTTCCGGAGTATACCAGTGGCCACAGTGTGATATCGGCGGCGGCCGAAGAGGTGCTGACAGCTGCCTTTGGCGAAGTTCCTTTTACCGATACCACCGAGATGCCCTACCTGGGGATGCAGCGGACCTTTGCATCGGCCCGGGCCGCGTCGGCTGAGGCCGGCATCAGTCGCCTGTACGGCGGTATTCATTTCAGGGCTGCTATTGAGGCTGGCAAAGTGCAGGGTGAGCAAGTAGGCCAGCTGTTTGTGCCGCTGCTGCGGAAATAAATGATGCGGCGGCTGGCAAAACCATTGCTGAACGAATGCTGCAAACACAGCAAATTTGCGCTTCGGAATGGAGGAGCCTGAACCTGCGGCGAACAATGCTGTTTAACACACTGACTTCCGGAAAAACGAAATAGCTGTATGAAGAAATGGATATGGGCACTACTGCTGCTGGTAATAGTGCTGGTAGTAGTAGCATGGTGGATGCCGGCTACCGTGCAGGTGCAGCAAACGCTGGTGCTGAAGCGGCCACTTTCTGCTGTGGAAAGAAGTATGATCAATACCAGGCGCTGGCCCGAATGGTGGCCTGGCAAGCAGGTGGCCGATTCGGTGTACGAGCATGCCGGCCATCGCTGGCAAATCAACACCGTATTGCTGAATGGATTTACCGCTACCGACCTCGACCAGCCGGGCCGCTACTACGATTGCAAAATAGTGCTGATGGAAAACAACCAGACCGCCCTGAGCCTGACGGTGTGGCAACAGGCAGGCGCCAATCCCATCAGCAAGTTGCAGGCAAATTTTTCGAAAGCAGCTTACCAGCGTTTTGCCGAATCGTGGCTGACGGCAGTGGCCAGCTATTTCGAAAGCGATGAGCGCCTTTATGGTTTCAAAGTAGTGCCTGCCAAGGTGAAGGATAGCTCCTACATCTCGGTGCGCAGCTACTTCGACCACGAGCCCACGGTGGCTGATGTGTATGGACTGATTGATGAACTGCGTACCTACATCAGCACGAAGGGCGGGCAGGCGGTAAATGCACCCATTATGAATGTGTACCGCGAAAGTGCTACCCGCTACGAGCTGATGGTGGCCATTGCTACAGCCTTCGACTTGCCCAGTACCAATCGCTATCAGCTGAAGAAGATGATGCTGGGAAATATTTTGGAAGGCGAGGTGAAAGGTGGTTTGTACACGGTGGCGAGGGCGGAAGAAAACATGCGCCTTTATGCCAATGATTATCGAAAGATCTCACCAGCCATTCCCTTTCAACAGCTGGTAACCGACCGGCGTATCGAGCCCGATACCAGCAAGTGGATCACCCGGGTGTACTATCCCATTTTCAACTAGGCTTCAGGCGCCAGTCCAACCTTTATTGATTTTACCCGCTGCGCTTTTGCCTGCTTGCGTTTGCGGTGTGCCCGTGTGGCTAGCGTTGAACCGAGGTGGCGGTTACCAGCATGGTACTGCCATTGTTTCGAACCAAGGCCCAGCCCCGTTGGCTACCCAGTTGTATACTGGCGGCCTTTCGTATTTCGCCTTGTAGCGGGCTTTGCGGCAGCGCCTGTGCATGCAGCTTTCCACCGCCTTTGTTTATCAGCAGCAGCCCGGTGTTGGCATCTTGCCGGCCAAGCTCTACATGGTAGTGGCTGTAGTTGCCCAGCAGCAGGTAGTCGGGCAGTGCATCGGCATTGGCCTGCACCGGCACGATGCAGCGGATGGTGCTCCACTGTGCCATAGCTGGCAGCAGCGCTGCAGTGAATTGGCCTTTGCCATCGTTGAGCAGCAACACGTGGGCCATTTGCGTAGCGGTCAGTTGCCGGGCTGCTTTCAGCTTATCGGCGCCCAGCAGGTCGGGCAGGCTTGCTTTGGCAAAATCGGCGGCATACAAAAACTTCTTTTTCAGGATGGGCATTTGCTTTTCT
>CANHEC010000012.1 GCA_947459455.1 Chitinophagaceae bacterium | reverse complement strand
GGTCCGGAAGACGGGAAATCAGTGGTCCCGAGCCGGTGGTCGGTCGTCAGTAGTCGGGAAGTCCGGAGTAGGTAGTCGCCCGCCAGGCCGGGGTGGTTTTTAGTCTGTCGGTTTCAAAAAATCGCCCTGTTTTTTTGACGAAGCCATCATAATGGGCCCGACAGCTGTGCTGCTATTGGACAATAGTGGCGATGGCACCCTGTCTGCCGCCAGGCAGGCTTTCAGCTACTAACTACTATTGAGCAGTGGCCCTTCGTCGGTGGTCAGTGGTCCGTGGTCCGTCGTCGGTGGTCCGTCGTCACCGCTTGCGTATCTGCAGTTCTTCCCACGCTGTGCTGCCATCTTTTTCGCGGGTAAAAACATGCGCTTCACTTTCGCCCAGTACTATTTCGGCGGTGGTGTACACTATGTTGCCTTCCAGTACATGTCCGCCAATGGTGCGGCCCTGTTCATCGGCTACGCTCATGTGTAGGTGCAGGCCATGTATGCTCAGGGTACCGGTCAGGCTCACTATTTCAAAATGGCCCTGGGCCGCCTGACCTGCCGGCTGATCGGCAAAACGCAGGTGGTAGCGGGTGAGGCTGCCGCAGCAAGTGATCACAAAAGCTGCCTGCAGCTGGTGCTGCTGCACATAAGCTTGTAGCTGCTGGCGCAGGTCGTGGCCTGGTAGCAGCCGTAGTGGGTGTATTTGCATCGGTAGCTAAAGGTAGGCAGCCTTTCTTCACATCATTGTGTGGTTGTATAGCATGCTGCGGTGTCACAACTTGCCTACCATGCCAGCGTTCCTATTCTTTCATCCGATTGCGGCCTGCCTGTGGGCGGCAAGCAGGCTTTTCTGCTGCCTGCTTGCACTACTGCTGCTGCCTGCATTGGCCCGCCCGCAAGGTAGCCTGCCACCGCTGGCTGGCCTACCGGCAGATGTGTACATCGAAAAAGCGATGCAGCAATGGCGCATACCGGGCCTGGCTATTGCGGTGGTAAAGAATGATACCGTGCTATATGCCCGTGGTTTTGGCAGCACCAGGGCCAATGGCGGTCAGCCAGTGGGTACCAACACTTTGTTTCCCATTTGGTCCATGGGCAAAAGCTTTACAGCGTTGGCGTTGGCCCTGCTCGAATAACAAGGCCGCATTGCCCTCGACTCGCCGGTGCAGCACTACGATGCCCGCTTTACCCTTGCCGACCGGCAGCAAGCCAGTCAGGTGAATAGCATCGATCTGTTGTCGCATCGCGTTGGCGTCGAAACCTTCCAGGGCGATTTTCTCTGGTCGGGCTCTACCCTGCCCACCGATAGTCTGCTGGCTGCATTCGGTCGGCTACCAGTGCCCTACCCGCTTCGCACCGGGTTTCACTATAGCAATCTGGCATACCTGCAGGCTGGCCGCCTGATAGAACTGGCGAGTGGCCAGTCATGGCAACAGTATTTGCGAAGCCAGGTACTGCAGCCACTAGGCATGCAGCAAGCCGTGACGGAAGTAAAACAGCTGCCGCTGCAGCACGTAGCGCAAGGCCACACGGTGCAGCAGGCCCGTGTAGTAGTGGTACCGCCCGATAGTCCACTGCGCATTGCAGCATTTGGTGGTATGTATGCCTATGTGCTCGATTTGGCCAATTGGCTACGGGTACATCTGCACCAGGGCCGCTGGCAACAGCAGCAGCTGTTTCCGCCTGCTGCTATTGATAGGGTGCTGCAACCATACAACGTGGTGGGCCAGGTACCACTGCCCGATGGTAGCCGACCGCTGACCAACTATGCGCTGGGCTGGGAGCTACGCGACTATCGCCACCGCATTGTATACACCCACGGCGGTGCTTACGGCGGCTTTTTGAGCATGATGGCATTGGTGCCTGCCGAGCAGCTGGGTCTGGTCATCCTTACCAATTCTGATGCGCATGAGCTGTGCGAAGCTTTGCGCTGGCAAATCATCGATGCGTTTCTGCAGCATCCGGCAGCTAACTATTCAGATGCCATTAGCGGCTACCTGCAAACTGCCGAAGCCGAATGGCGGCGGGCAGAGAAAAAACTGGCGGACACAGTGGCGCTTCGTTTACCTACTGGCCTGCCATTGGCTGCGTACGCCGGCCGCTACCGTCACCCGCTGTATGGTGCTGCCCTGGTAAGTGTACAGTCCGATAGTACCCTGCAAATTCGCTTTCAGCACCACCCTGCACTACAAGCCACGCTGCAGCATCTGGATGGTCATCGCTTTTGGTGCCGGTATTCACAGCCCATGTTCGGCAGCACCGTTGTGCCGTTTCAAGCTGTTCAGGGTCGGGTGCAAGGTTTCGAGTTGATGGTGCACCCTTCGGTAGAGTTTACTTCTTATTGGTTCAAAAAAGAATAAAACCCAATGATGGATACAACCCAACGCAAGAAGCGTTTTTTTGGAGTACTGCTACTGCTGGCGCTGCAGGCCATGCTTCCGGCCGTTGTGCATGCCCGGCCTGTGTACTACGAGGGCTACTGGCCCATCAATGGCCAGCAACATTTTGTGTGCCTCCGGGGGCAGCAGGCCGATGCACCCTTGCTGCTATGGTTGCACGGCGGGCCGGGCGCAGCTGCCACGGCTATGCTTCGTCATTTCAATCGTGAGCTGGAGCAACACTTTGTAGTAGTATACTACGAGCAGCGAGGGGCTGGTCGGAGCTATGGCCGCCAGCCTGCCGATACACAACTATCGGTACCGCTTTTTATTGAAGATGTGCACCAGCTGATACTGCAGCTACGGCAGCGCTTTGGCAATAGGCCACTGCACCTGGTAGGCCATAGCTGGGGCAGTAGGCTGGGTATGTATGTGGCCAGGGCCTACCCCGAGCTGTTGGCCAGCTATACAGCTATTGGCCAGGAGGTAGCTGCCTATGAAGGCGAATTGCAATCGTACCAATACTCGCTGCAGCAGGCACAGCTGCAAGGGATGACCGAGGCAGTAGCAGCCCTGCAGGCCATGGGCCCACCTCAAAATGGGCACTACCTGCGGATGTACGCCCACGGCTTTTCAGATCTGGTGCAGCAAAAGCACTGGCTGCTTCGGTTGGGTGGAGAACGCTTCGGCCGCCACCACTACCGCGATTGGGTTTGGTTGATGTTGCGCAAAACCAGCATCGGGGCGGTAGTACAATGGAGCAAAGCCTCGGCCAGCACGGCTGGTCGTATGTTTGGTGATCCGTTTTTCAACGACTTTGATTTGCGCCGCGATGTGGCATCCGTGCAGGTGCCGGTATTTTTCATCAGCGGTGCCGCCGACTACAATACGCCCTGGCCGCTGGTGCAGCAATACTACCAGCAGTTACAAGCCCCGGCAAAGGAGTGGCTGTTGGTAGAAAAAGCCGGGCACTCGCCGCAGTTTGACAGGCCAGCTGTTGTAAACGAAGCCATCATCAAGTGGTGCAAGCGTTGGTCTTTGGCAGCAGGCCGGTAGAAAACCCGGCAACGCCCGGGTGCTTTGCTGTGCAGTCATCATCAGCCTTATACATGCTTAAAAAAACAGGCCACCCACGTGGGCGGCCTGTTTTGGTAGCACCAGCAAGCATCAGGTAGTACTAGTGCTGTATAAACCGCTCAAAAAATTCCCAGGTGCGCAGCATCTGATCCATGCGCTGCCGGTTATTGCCACTGCGGGTTATTTCGTGTGTGGCGCCTGGGTGCCGCACGTATTCTACCGTGCGGCCCAGCACCTTCAGACTTCTGTAAAACTGTTCGCTTTGAATAACGCCGGTGCGCAAATCATTTTCGCCATGGAAGATAATGAGGGGCGTTTTCACCTGGTCTACGTAGGTAATGGGTGATTCACGTTCGAGTATTTTGTAGGTATTCGGTTCCCACGGGTAGCCACCAAAGTAGTTGGGCACCAGGCGCCATGCATTACCCTCACCAAAAAAGGTGCGCAGATCGTACACGCCGCGTTGGGTGCAGGCTACTTTGAAGCGCTGATCGTGGCCGAGTATGTACGCAATGAGGTAGCCGGCATAGCTGCCGCCGGTGACGGCTAACTGGTTTTTGTCAATCCAGTCGAACTCAGCCGCCGATTTATCGAGGGCTGTGAGTACGTCACTCATCGGGCCCTGGCCCCAGTCGTTGATATTGCCACGTAAAAAAGCCTCACCATAGCCACCACTGCCACGAGGGTTGGCATATACCACGGCATAGCCTTTAGCGCAGTAGTATTGAAACTCGTGCCACATGCTGCTTTCGCCGGGGCCCCACATGGCGCTGGGGCCGCCATGTATTTCCAATATGGTAGGATACTTTTTGCCAGCCTGCCAGTTGGCCGGCTTCATGATCCAGTATTCCACCTCCATGCCTTTCTCATTCTTAAAGCTGCGCTTTTCAGGGTAGCTCAGTGTTTTGGCCGACACCCACTCATGGTTGAATGCCGATACGCGTTGTTGATTGGCCGCATTGGCATCGGCCAGGTATAGCTCAAAGGGATTGGCGACGGCTGTTTTTACAAAAAGAATTTTGCCAGCTTCTTCTTCAAAGGCTCCTACGCCTTCGTTCACAGTAGTCAGCGGCGATATTTTTTTGCTGGCCATATCCAGCTTGTACAGCACGGTGCCGCCATTGCTGTTAGCAGTAAAGTACACGGTCTTTTCATCGGCGCTCCAATCAATGCTGCCCACACTGCGGTCGAAGTTGATGGCTTGTAGCTGGCTGCGGCTGCCGCCTACGGGCAACACGCCCAACTGGCGCTGGCTTACAAAGCTGGTTTTGCCATGCCCCAGCAGCATCCAGCGGCCCGTGGGCGAAACACTCACGCCGGCAAAAGCACTATCGGCCGCTCCCAGCAGTTTGCGCATACCGGGCTGTCCGGCTTCCAGCAGGTATACTGCTGTTTCCAGCTGGGCCAGGTCGGGGTGCTGGCGTAAATCATTCGTCGTTTCGGCTACAATTTGGAAGCTGGAGCCCACCCATTGGGCATTTGAAAAACTGTGGTAGCCGCTGGTAACGGGTACCGGCCTGGCTCCGGGCTTCGCCTCCATGTAGTACCAGTGGGTAAAGCTGATGGCGCCAGATACCTGTGCCTCCTGCTGAAAATTCAGTTTGGTGATCACCTTGGCTTTGCTGTCTTTTTCATTTTGCGCCAGCCATGCTCTTACTTGTGCCAGGCTGCCATCGGGGTCGGGGCTGGCCGCCGCCGCTGTCAGGTGTTCATTGGCAGCAAAGCCCGGCTTTTGCAGGCTCCACTCCGGGGCGGGTTGGCCGCCATTCAGCAAGCTATCTTTTTGCAATTCGGCCAGCGATACACTCGTGCTGAACAAGATGCGCTTGCCATCGGCACTCCACTGCGGACTGCTGGCGCCGGTGGGCAGGCTGGTCAGCTGCACGGGCTCGCCACCCTGGCTCAGCAAAAGGCTGAATAGTTGTGGCTTTCCATCGACGGCACGTACAAATAACACCGTACTGCCATCGGGCGATAAGGCAGGCTGCGAAGCCCCCGCGGCCTGTGTTGTCAGCTGCCGCGGCTGGCTCTTGCCATCCAGCACCAGCATCCATAGCTGCGTTTGGTAGGGGTGCTCCCATTTGTTTTTCTCATCGGGTACACTACTCGTTACTGTAAACACGGCTTTACTTCCATCGGTCGCTACATCAATGCTACCGGGCTGTTTTATCTTCAGCATGTCTGATAGCTGTACAAGATTAGACTGACCAATGGCGGGCAGCAGGCACATGGCACTGAGCACTGACAATATCATTTTTCTCATAGGCTGTAGAATGAAAATTTCGGGTAAGATAGGTATTGGGGTATAACTACCAACGGCACGATTGAACCGGTAAAAAAGCCGGCGAGTGTTACCACACCGCCGGCCTGATCCTAATAGGACTTCGAAAAGAGTGCCGCCTAATCTTTACCAGCGTACTGGTGCATGAAGGCAATTTTTCCTGCCTTGTTAAACATCCATACTTCGTGCAGCAGTGCCGAATCCTTTTTCCCAGCTTTTTCATGGTACTCTTCGCCCCATACCAGCACCCAGCGATCGCCTTTGCTGTTTTCTTTTACCGGCAGTACTACATCTACTTCGCTGCGTACGTTGCTGTATTCGGCGCGGTAGGCCTTGGTCATGGCCAGCACACTGTCTTTGCCGGCATTTACGGTGTTGCCATCCGGAAATATCATCATGACGCTGTCGGCAAAGTAGCCGAGGCTTTCATCCAGCCTGTTTTCATCAAATTGCTTCCAAAGCGTCATCACAATTTTGGCATCGCTGGTATCGCCCATGCTAAAATCGCTGCTATACCGCATGTTGTAGGGGTATTGCACACTTGCCGTGGTGCTAGCCGGGGTATCGGTGCCGGCCTTCGTGTCTTCTGGCTGCGGATTGCTGCAGCTGGCAGCCCATACCAGGCTTGCCAGCAGGTACATTTTTCTCATCATGGCTTTGTTGGGGGGGGTTAGTGAACCAGCAATAATGGAAATAATACTCATATATGCAAGTAAGTCAGGGTAGCTGCTAGCTTTGGCAGTGTGGTGCCTGTTTTACAAAATCCGGTATATGAAGCCTTGTGCAGTGGCCAACAGCACCTGGCATTGGGTGAGGCCGATGTACGCTATTATCCGCCTGAAGTTTCGCCTTTTGCAGGCTTTGCGGTGGCGCCTCTTGTTGGCTTTGCGCAGCTGCAGCAGCAGTTGCCGGCTGGCCACCGCTTGTTGTACGCCAGCCAGGCTCCGCTAAGTGCGATGCCTTCGGGCTGGCAGCTTCGTCATCATATTCCGGGGTTGCAGTTCGTTTATCACGGTAGCGCACCAGCAGCTTCGGCGGCAGGCCTGGTGCCGCTGGGCCCGGCACATGTGGCCGATATGCTGGCGCTGACCCGCCAGACCCGCCCGGGCCCGTTTGGGCCACGTACCATTGAGTTCGGCGGCTATTACGGCATTTTTGAAAATGGCCAGCTGGTAGCGATGAGCGGACTGCGGCTGCACATCCCTCCGTTTACCGAAATAAGTGCCGTATGTACACATCCAGACTACCTGGGCCGTGGCTACGCCAGCCGGCTGCTGGCTTACCAGCTTCATCAGTTGTGTGCTGCGGGGCAAGTACCGTTCTTGCATGTGCGGGCCGATAATGTACGAGCTATCGACGTTTACCAGCGGCTAGGCTTTCAGCAAAGCCGCGACATGCATTTTTATTTTTTGGAGCGGCTTTAGCGATGTACTACCAGCAGCCGGCCGCCTCAAACCACTGCTGCCGCTTGCCAACTGACACTATGCCGTGCACCAGCGCCCGATAGCAGATCGGCAAACTGAAAATGGCAGCTGCCATCCGGTAGCAGCTGCACACTGCTGATGCTGATGGTTTCGATACCATTCGGTCGCTTCATCCGAATATTCATGGTAGTATCATCTTCGCCGGCGTGCAGGTGAAAATTCCACACATCTTGCCAGCCGGCGGCGGCCAGGTACTGCTGGCACCAGTGTGCAAACCACTGCTGGCGGCGGGCTCGCATGTCGGCATCATACAGCGTAGCCGAACTCCACACGTGTGGCTCGGCAGCCGAAAGGGTCGCTTCATGTTTTTGCTCGCCATCCCAGCGTAGTTCGTACAGTTGTTGGTCTTGCCAAAGCACCAGCGTAAAAGGTTCTATCTGCTGCAAATTGTACGCAGCAAATGCGCCTGCGGTATTTGCTTCCTGAAAGAGATCGAGTAACACCAGTCCGCGACTGCGCCGATACGGTGGCTGTGGTACATGCTTGTCAAATGCGCCATTCAGCAGTATCAGCACATCGCCTTGTGGGCGGGCAGCCATCCAGGTACCCCCAGCCCCGGCATCGGCAGGGTAGTACAGGCGGCTACCATTGGGCATGGTATGCCAGGCAGCCTGGCTATTGGGGCGCCGGTGGGGTTGTTCATCGCGGCTGCTGGTAAGGTACAGTCCGCTGGCCGTGGGTACAAAGCTTACGGTGCACATACGGCCTGCCGGTGCTTGGTGGTAGAAACAGCAATACCAAACTGCGGATGTATGACCGCTTCGGGCCACTGCGCCAATGCTATGCGCATGAGCGCCATGTGGTGAATGAGGTGCTCTACATTGTACAGCAGTTCGCGGTGATAGTTGGTAGCTACGTGCATCATCGCATCGCTGCCGGCATTGTAGTGGCCTTGCAGCTGCAGTGGTTTGTCGGCATCGGGTAGCACCTCCAGTATGGCCTGCATGGCTGCTATGGCCGCCTGCCGATCGGTTTCCAACAGCAGGCTGCGGCGACGTTGTTCGTAGTTTACCACGCCGGTGTGGTAGCCTCGCAGCAGCTCCTGGTACAGCTCTATACTATGCCGCAGGTGCTGGCCTATGCTGCTGTGCAGCAGTACCGGCTGTGTATCGGCATATTGATGGTTTGAAATAGAAAGCAGGGAAGCGCTGACCTGGTCAAACAAGTCAGCGGTAGCAGCTCGCAAATCGTTCATAGTTCCGGCCTCCATTTTTGAGGAAGCAGCTGTAGCAGCTGCTGGCGAAAGATAAAGAGCAACAGCAGGCAAGCCAGCAAAATAATAGCTGCGTAAATCACCAGCTGACCACCATCGCCCATTATTTCCCAGCCCAGCACCAGTGCATGCGATAGCAGGGCACCACCCATGATGCCAGCCCCCAGCATGGCACCCAGCCCGGTAGTGCGGGGCCACAAAATGAGCAGCGAAGCGATGAGCTCCATGACACCTGTGCCGATGCGGCCCCATGGCTCCACGCCAAGGGTAGAAAAAATGTACACTGATTCGGCTGCGCCGCTGAATTTAAAAAACAAGGTTTGCAGCATGAGGCCGGCAGCCACCAGGCGCAGGGCCCAGCGCAGCACACCGGCGCCAGAGGTGGCTGGCACCAGCAGGGTAGTACTCGACATGTTGGTTGGTTTTAGGCAACTACGCAGCGGCGTAGAGCTCCTTACAGTGCATCAGCAATTTTTTTCTGCCCCCAGCCTGTCTATCAGTACTGCTTTATCAGTAGCCGGCATGGTATCGGGCGGCACCTGCCGTACCGATCTGATCAGTTGGCTGGTTTGTATTTTGAAAAGCTTGCACAGGCTGCAGGCCATCAGGTGGCGCCACAGTTGGTAGCGCTGCCGCAGCGTTAGCTTTCCTTCTTCTTTTTTCGATAAGTAGTCTACCGCTTGCGCACAGGTAATCTTATGCCCCATAGTCATTCGTTTTTAGTAGCGTGAAAAAAGAAATGCTCCTTCATCGCATCACCCAGTTTTTTTCGAGACAGGCCCGCAGCTGTACTTTGGCCCGGTGCATCAGCACCCAGTAGTTATTACTGCTGATGCCCAGTTCCCGACAAATCTCTTCGCTGTCCATATCATCCAGGTACTTCATGCTGAATACAGCTGCCTGCAGCTCCTTCAGTCGGTTTTTGCAGGCATGCAGTATTTTATAAAACTCCCGGGTGTTCAGTTGCTTGTCGGCCCGGGTACTCCAGTCTTGCGGGTAAAAGCCGCCGGCCCAATGATCGGCCTCGTCAAAAAAACCGACTTCATCTGCCAACTGATCGGTGCGACCAGCCAGGCCTGCCGCCGACTTGCGGTAGTGGTCTATCAGTTTGTTTTTCAAAATAGCAAACAGCCACCCTTTCAGCGGCTGTGTTGCATCGTAGCGATCCATGTTTCGCCACGCCGCCAGCATGGTTTCCTGTACCAGGTCTTTGGCGGTGTCTTCATTGCGTACTCGTTGCCAGGCATAACCGTACAGCGCATCGGCATATTCGTGCACCCACTGTGCGGCATGGGCCCTCAGCTGCTCGGGCATTGTCTACTCCTTGTCTTTTATCTTTTGCCAATTCAGGTCGGCCTTGTTTACCAGGCCAGGTATATCCTTGCTCCACAGTGCCTTCACTTTGGCATTGTAGTTAAAGTACAATTTTCCATCTACGATGGTCCATGTTTCTATTTGCGTAGGTGCCTTATAGCCGCCGGCAGTGCCGTAGGCGCAAAAGCCACCATACTGGGGTGCGTAATGCACAGGGTCGGCAGCAAATGCATCGCGGTGCGCCTTGCTGGCAAACAGCCAGGTGACACCCTGCCACTCATAGTGATGCTCGGTTTTTCCAGCTACCGCCGTGCTGTCGGTAAAAAAGGCGACCACATCGTACCCATGCAGGGCCGTACCCTGCTGGTGAAAAATGCTGGCCGATTGGGCCTGCAGGCCTGTATGCAACAGCAGTGCAGCCAGCATGCCAAGTAATAGTCGTTTCATAAGAGGTTGGTTTAAATGGCCAATGGCCGTTGAATTATTGAATGAATTTTTTCCAGCTGGCATCCGCTTTGCCAAGCAGGTTGTTTTCGTCTTTGTTCCACTTGGTTAGTGTGTTGTTGGTCCAGCTGTGGTAAAAGAGATAAAGTTTGCCATTGGTTACTTTAAAGGTTTCGGGGTCTACTTCTACTTTTTCGCCGCTGGCACCCATGGCGTAGGCACACCAGCCGCCGTACTGGGGCTCGTATTTGGTGGGGTTGGTCTTAAACAGGTTTTTGTTTTGCTCGCTGGCAAAATGATACAGTACCCCATCGTGCAGCACGGCCCATTGGGCGCTGCCTTTCACGGCTTTGTTTTGGGTGAAATAAGCTACCGGGTCGTAGCCTTCAATGGCCAACGATTGCTTGCTGAGGTTGAATTGTTGTTTGCGAACGTTGGTTTGTGCGTGGGTGGCGGGTGCCGCCATCAGCAGGGTACCAACCAGGCCAAGGGCAGCCAAAAGTGTTTTCATGATGCGTTGTTTGTAAGGGAATACGCTGTACACCATCTGTCCTTACAAACAGGCGGAAAATTCTTTTGGTAAACCAGCAATGAGTAATGCTGAATGATGAAGGGTGAATGATGAATGAGGGCGATGCGTTTATCTGCGCCCATCTTGGGTAGTGCTGAATGATGAGGGATGAATGCTGAATGAGCGGCCGTCCCTTGCGCCCCTTGCGCATGCTTGGCGTTCCTTGCGGTTAATTCCGTACTGCTGAATGAGGAAGCGTTTTTACCGCAAAGTGCGCAAAGGGAAAACACGCAAAGGACGCTAGGTAATGATGAAGGATGAATGCTGAATGAGAAGCCGTCCCTTGCGCCTCTGGCGCATGCTTTGCGTTCCTTGCGGTTAATTCCGTACTGCTGAATGAGGAAGCGTTTTTACCGCAAAGGGCGCAAAGGGAAAACACGCAAAGGACGCTAAGTAATGATGAATGATGAAGGGTGAGTGATGAATGAGCGGTCGTCACTTGCGTTCCTTGCGGATCCTTTGCGTTCCTTGCGGTTAATTCCGTACTGCTGAATGAGGAAGCGTTTTTACCGCAAAGTGCGCAAAGGGAAAACACGCAAAGGCCGCTAAGTAATGATGAATGATGAAGGGTGAATGCTGAATAAGCAGCCGTCCCTTGCGCCCATAGCGCATGCTTTGCGTTCCTTGCGGTTAAATCGGACATGCTGAATGGTGGGTGCTGAATGAGAGTTTGTTCCGCCAGAGCCGCAAGGGTCGGGTTCGCTCCTCTTTCCATTGGGAACCCGTAGCACCCCCATTCCTAATTCCTCAATTCCGAATCCGCCTCAGCCCAATTAACGAACTCCTAATGCCCCCCACCCTCATACTGCCTATCTTTGCCGCCTCAAAAAACTATCTGTCATGAGCAAAGGTCCCATCAGCAATTTCATTACCCACCACTACCGCCACTTTAATGCGGCTGCCCTGGTAGATGCCGCCAAAGGCTACGAAACCCACCTGCTGGAAGGGGGTAAAATGATGGTGACCCTGGCTGGCGCCATGAGCACGGCCGAACTGGGCGTGAGCCTGGCCGAAATGATCCGGCAGGACAAGGTGCACATCATCAGCTGCACCGGTGCCAACCTGGAAGAAGATGTGATGAACCTGGTGGCCCACAGCCACTACAAGCGCATTCCCAACTACCGCGACCTGACTCCGCAGGATGAGTGGGACCTGCTGGAAAACCACTACAACCGCGTCACCGATACCTGCATTCCCGAAGAAGAGGCCTTCCGCCGCCTGCAAAAGCACCTGCACCGCCAGTGGGTAGAAGCCGAAGCCAAGGGTGAGCGTTACTTCCCCCACGAATTTTTGTACAAGACCGTACTGAGCGGCGACCTGCAGCAGTACTACGAAATAGACCCCAAGGACAGCTGGCTTGTAGCGGCTGCCGAAAAGAACCTGCCCATCGTATGCCCGGGTTGGGAAGACAGCACCACCGGCAACATTTTTGCCAGCTACGTTATCAAAGGCGAGCTGCAGGCCAGCACCGTGAAAAGCGGCATTGAGTACATGGTATGGCTGGCCGACTGGTACCGCCAAAACAGCGACGGCAAAGGCGTGGGCTTCTTCCAGATTGGTGGCGGCATCGCAGGCGATTTCCCGATTTGTGTAGTGCCCATGATGTACCAGGACCTGGAGTGGCATGATGTGCCCTTCTGGAGTTACTTCTGCCAGATCAGCGATAGCACGACCTCGTTCGGTAGCTACAGCGGCGCCGTGCCCAACGAGAAAATCACCTGGGGCAAGCTCGACATTCATACGCCCAAGTTCATTGTGGAAAGCGACGCCACCATTGTGGCCCCGCTGATGTTTGCGTACATATTGGGATGGTAAAGGCTAATGTGATAATGTGCCAATGTGATGATGTGATAATGGGGGAAAGGGCCAATGTGCCAATGTGATAATGTGCCAATGTGATAAACGGGGACTGGGTAAATCGTGATGGCTTGAGCCTGTTGGAAGCGCAGATGTAAGGGCAGGAGAGGATGACATTAGACAAGCCGATTCGGTGCCTGCTGTTCTAAGCTGTTGCACCTATCCACTTCTGCCCTCATCACCCATTTACCGGTCCCACCCAATTCCCAATCATCCAATCATCCAATCACCCAATTCCCAATCAACTAATTCCCAATCAACTAATCCCCTCCCCCTATGCAATACCGCCGTTTAGGAAAATCGGGTCTGCAAGTATCGCTGCTGAGCTTTGGCAGCTGGGTTACATTTCATAAGCAGATAGACGACAGCGCTGCCGACGAACTGATGGGCATGGCCTATGATGCCGGCATCAATTTTTTTGACAATGCAGAAACCTATGCCCTGGGCCAAAGCGAGGCCATGATGGGCCGGGTGCTGAAAAAGAAGGGTTGGGACCGCACCAGCTATGTGCTGAGCAGCAAAGCCTATTTTGGCTGGCGCAAGCCCAAAAAGCCCAACCAAACGGGCCTCAGCCGCAAGCACCTGACGGAGGCCTGCCACGAAGCCCTGCAGCGCCTGCAAACCGACTACCTGGACCTGTACTTTTGCCACCGGCCCGATAAGACCGTGCCCATGGAGGAAGTGGTATGGACCATGAACCACCTGATACAGCAGGGCAAGGTGCTGTACTGGGGCACCAGCGAGTGGAGCGCCCAGGAAATAATGGAAGCCCACATGGTGGCCGAACGCTACCGCCTGATTGGCCCCACTATGGAGCAGCCCGAATACAGCATGTTTCACCGCGAGAAGATGGAGAATGAATACCTCCAGATTTTCAAAAGCATTGGCCTGGGCACCACTATTTGGAGCCCGCTGGCGGCCGGTGTACTTACCGGCAAGTACAATGAGGGCATCCCCGAGGATAGCCGCCTGGCCATCAAAGGCTTTGAGTGGCTGGCTGCCAAGCAGCTGAATGAGCAGCGCATTGCCAAGGTGCGACAGCTAACGGCCCTGGCGCAGGAGCTGGGCTGCAGCACGGCGGCCCTGGCCATTGCCTGGTGTGCCCGCAATGAAAACGTAAGCACCGTGATACTGGGTGCCACCAAAGCCAGCCAGCTGACCCAAAACCTGGAGGCGCTGGCAGTACTGCCACTGCTGACGCCGGAGGTGCTGGAGCGGATCGAAGCTATTTTGCAAAACAAGCCGGTGCTGCCGGAGTGGTAGATATCCGCCGGGCCAGG
>CANHEC010000011.1 GCA_947459455.1 Chitinophagaceae bacterium | reverse complement strand
TATATTGTTTTCATCAAAAACATATGGTGGTTTGGTAGAAAGGACTGACCAGATCAACTTTGGTGTGTTGTGGAATCGTGTCAAACTTTGCGACCTCCCGTATTGATACCACTTCGGCGCATTACCGTTGATGCTTCGTTTTGAAAGTGCCTCTTTGAAATTATTCAGATAAGCCCAGGTCAGCGGAAAGTTTTCCTGGAAATAATCTTCTGAAAAAACTTCTGCTTTGCCTGCCTGAATTGTGTAAGGAAAAATTAGTTGTGCATTTGGTCTTACTGTATCAAATAAACCAAATGATAGGTCATACAAACAAGGTTTGCAAATGGCTTTCTCAATTTCGTATTCTGTGCCTTTGAAATTTAGTCGGTAAGTAGTTGCTGTTTCAGAAATCGGCTGGAAAATGTAAACCTTGTCAGCACTGGTTTGTAAACCAACTGCAATTTCTGCAATGGTGTGAAGTGCAACAACGTTTTCTCCTTTTAGTTTCTGAAATATTTGTTCAGATTTTTTCGAAACAAAAACCCAAGGTTGCTCTAAATACAAATCTGTTTTATAAGTATCGTAGTTAATTGATCCTGCTGTGAGTTCAAGTGCAATTCTTTGAATTCTCTTAAAGAAAAATTCTTTTCTTTCTTTTTTGTCAAGAATGAGAATGGCTGTGTAAGTGCTGCGGTTTGGGAAAACCTGTGCAATACCAAAATGAATGACTTTGAAAAGCGATGAATGAGAGATGATAAAAGCACGAAGTGCTTTTCCACCTTTTACAATAAAAAACTTGTGAGGTACTATGTAACCTAAAACCCCATTTTCGTTGAGCAAACTGATTGCTCTTTGAATAAAGAGATAATATTTGTCAAAGGTTTCTGCCTCTGCAACTGTATAACCTGAAATATCACTTTGAAAAAACTTTACTTCTTCTGCCGAAAACTTTACAATGTTTTGGATTCTCACATAAGGTGGATTCCCAACAATTGCATCAAAGCCGTTTCGCTGTTCTAAGAAATCAAACTCGCCTTTCCAATTGAATGGTTTGAGTTTAAAAAGAAGTTCGTTGTTGTCAATTGCTTCTGGATTGAATTGAAAGTACGAATCGTCAATAAGTGAATTACCTCACTTGATATTTTCATCCAAACTCGGTAAAACTTTTTGCTTGTGTCTCGCAAGATAGTTTTCAATTGAACCTGCATTTTCTCCTTCCAATAATTTCAGAAGCAAACTGAATTTGCTTACCTCAACTGCATACGGATTTATGTCGACTCCGAAAATATTTGAAGTAAGAATTTTATGTTTAGCTTTTAAGGTTAACTGATATGAGCCGTCAAAAACTTGATTGATGATTTCAGCATCGCTTACACCAGCCGCAACAAATTCCAAAGTCATTTTCTCAAAGAGAAAATCGTAAATTGAAATCAAAAATGTTCCTGAGCCGCAACAAATGTCAGCCAGTTTTAGCTGGTGTATTTGGGCAAGCGTTTTGCCTTCAAATAGGGGAGCAAGAGTTTCTTTAACAATGTTTTGAACTATCAACTTTGGTGTTGGAACAACACCACTTGATGCTGCAACTTCTGGTTCTTCTACAATTGAAATTTGTCTGTCGTTTACAATCGCAATCTTGCTTCCTAAATATCTTTCGTAAATCTGGCTAAGTATTGTCGGGTCAACTACTGAAAAGTCATAAGGGCTTTGTGGGTAATACAGTTCGTTGAAAATCCTGATTAGAATCTCGGATTTTAGATTGATGTTGAGTGAAAAGTTATCCTCAATGAAATCAAAAAGTCCTGAGTTATATTTTTTGTCCGAGGAAATAAAAAGTTGCTTGAGTTCATCATAGCTCTTTATGTTTTTGAGTGTCTCAAACTTTTCTATTTCTCTGTCTTCACAAATTCTTAGAAATACAATTCTGTTCAGCAAACGCTGAATCAGAAAGTTTATATCTTCGTTGTTGAGTCCGTCATTGTCAGCAATAATATCCTTTGCTAAACTCTCCCGCCAGCTTTCAATTTGCTCTAAGAAGTAATTATCAAAAGTTGTTGTCTCTTTCTGTGCAACAGAAAAATATTCGTCAACAAAACCTGATGAGATAGACTGAAAAGAAAGTAGCTGATAAAGTTCTTCAAACCGTTTGATGAACTCTGAGAAATGAAATGATTGGTAACGGGCTACTGTTACAGCATCATTTGCATTTGGTTTGTGTCTGCAATCGTAGACTGAAAGTGTTTCAAAGTTTGTGAGAATGGAAATACCAAGGTTAGCATTCCAGCCGTATCTTCTTGTTTGAAATGCTGGCTTGTTTGCTTTATCAAGGTCAATCGAAACTTTCTTTGCTTCAACGAAAAACTTTCTTGTGCCTTGAATTCGTAAAGTATAATCAGGATTTTTCTTAGCAACAGAATCTTCTTCCTCCACATCAATACTCTCCTCCTGAATTACATCACGGAGAAATTGAGTTTTCAATTTCTCATTGTCAACATCCCAACCAAAAGTTTTTAGTAACGGATTCAGAAAGTCAATTCGTAATTGTGCTTCGCTGTATTTGGGAGTTTTGTAAACGGCATGCTCTTTCCGAAAAGCAGTGATAAGTGCTTTGAGTTGTTCAAGGCATTCTTCTTTTGTTGTAGTTACTTTATATGCCACTAAGAGTTGCCGTTTGTTTTACGTTAATATTTAACTTTTTCTTCTGCTACTTGCAATGATTCAACTCCGAATTCTTCTTCAAGTAATTCGTAAGCGACTTTGTCGCTTAGAAAATTTACTTGCAAGTCCTTTTTGCTGACTTTAAAAATCTTTGCATTTTTTTCTTTCTGGTCAGAGTTTGCATTTCTCTCTTTGCGTTCAATTTTCCTGAGTGTTGACTGGTCAAGGTCAAGTTGCGCTGCAAGTTTTCTTAAAGGCATTTCGTTTTCCTCTCTCAACTTTCTGAGCATTTCTCCAAATGATTCTATTTTCTGCATAGACATGGTTTGTTCTTGACAGAAAATGTCCAAATATAGTTGACCACACCCGAAATTGCCAAATATTTTAGTAACGTTCTTAGCAAAGTGGGGGCAATGTTAGTTATGGCTTGTTGAAGTTTTTGGTTACATGAGGTTACTTGGTTTAGATGAATAGAATTACGTCAGCCGGTTGCGTGGGTTGTGTGTTAGCATTTTTAGCTCTTTGCAAGGTTGGCTTTGTGGCGGGATTTTGTGAGCCTTGCAATGTGCTAAAAATTACGCGGGGTCAGGCGTCAAAGTAATGTTAGCTTCAATTTAAGCAAGATGCTGCTTAAGGTGAGATACAACACGTGAAAATACACAATAGACTCCCCCCCTCTCTCCAAAAAATGGATCCTTGATAATCAATCACTCTCCGTTATACCTCTTGTATGATCGTGAGGACAATTCACCCAATGATACATGTTGGATAGTTGGCGTGGCAACAGTCTATTGTCGATGAAATGGGCGGAGGGGTCCCGCACTGCTGGCGATAGCAACTGGCAGCCACTTGCCAATAGTGAACGATGCCGGGCGATGCACAGCAGGTGAAAGGCTGCCGGATGCGAAGGGCCCCTGCGCAGCGGGGGGCCGAGGGAGGCACGACCGAGGGCGGCAGCGAAGCGAACCCCGCAGCAGCCGGTACTGCTGCCCGGCTATGCACGGCTGCTGAGAGCCCCCAGCTGAGATGACAGTTGGCAGATGGCAGTTGGCTGGGGAGCTCCGTTCAACTTTTGGTGGTGGCCAGCTGGCGCAGTGGCCGCAGCAGGTGGGCCTGATTGGCGGCGCGGTCGAGGTTTTGGCCGGGGTAGCTGGTGTGGTAGTACACATCGCCCTGCAGGTAATCGGCCAAAAAGCGCATGGCCTGCATGTACAGCAGCACCACTCCGGCCAGTGGCAGGGCGGCTCTTACGTCGGGCGTCCACAGCGGTTGGCTGCCATCGGCATAGCCCTCTTGCAGGGCCTGCCAGTATAGGGGGCGCAGGGCCAGGTCGGCTACTGCGGCGTGGTCTTCGGGCAGGTTGGGCACCATGCTGCGCACCATATCGCCCAGGTCGCTGAAGAAGAGGCCAGGCTGGGTGGTATCCAGATCGACGGGGCACAGCAGCTGGCCTGTTTGCTGATGAAAGAGGATATTGGACGGCTTACAATCGTGGTGCAGGATGCGCAGCGGAAAGGGCTGCGGCGACTGCTGCCAGTACTCGTACTGCCGCAGCAGATCGGTATGCGCATCGAGCAGGCTGAGCACCGGCCGGGCGGCCTGCAGGCGCTGGGCAGTGGCCTGCTGGCAGGCGGCCTTCAGCTGCTGCGCCCGCCACCCCAGGTGGTGAAACCGCGGCAATACCGTGTGCAGCGAGGGCATGGCCTGGCTGAGCAGGCGGGCATAGCTGCCAAAGCAGCGGGCAGTATCGTAGGCCAGCTCGGGGCTGATGCTGCCGGTAGGCGCATAGCTGTGCGGCACCCAGGTAAAGCAGCGCCAGGCCTGCTGCTGGTGCTGCAGGTACAGCTGCCCCTGCCCGGTGGGCACCAGGTGCGGCAGGGCATAGTGCCCCTGCAGGGCCCGCCGGATGGCTACAAAGTTTTCCTGCACTATTTGCGGCTGCGCAAACACCTGCGTATTGAGCTGCTGCAGCAAAAACTGCTCGCCGCCGCTGACGGTAATTTGGTAGCTGTGGTGAATAAGGCCCTGGCCCAGGGCTTCGGCCGACTGCAGGGGCAGGCCAAACGCCGAGGCGATGGGAGCCAATGAAGAGAGAAGCGCAGACATGAGGAAGCATTAATAACTGTCGTCGATAGCGAACCGGTTGGGGCGCTGCTGCCAGCGGCCGCGTGTAAAGTCGGGGAACTCGACCATGCGGCGCTCTGCTATCGACTGCTCGCTGAGAGGGGTGATGGCACTCCAGGCGGCGGCATCGTATACATCCTGCGGCGTTTCGGTTTGGCGTTTCACGCTTTCTACAAAGGCGTGCAGCACAAAAAAATCCATGCCACCGTGGCCGGCTCCCTGTGCATCGTTGCCGTACTTCTTCCACAGCGGGTGGTCGTATTTATCCAGCCAGGCTTTGGCTTCTTCCCACTGGTGCGGCTTGCTCATACCTTCTATATGTATGCTGCGGTTCAGGTCCATCCACAGCCCCTTGGTACCCTGCACCCGAAAGCCCAGTGAGTAAGGGCGTGGCAGGTTGGTATCGTGCTGCAGCAAAATGGTTTCGCCATTGGCGCAGCCAATTTGCGTGGTCACCACATCGCCCAGCTTAAACTGTACTTTGGCATTGGGGTGCTCGGGCCCGCCTTTTTTCACCACATAATCGTGCAGGCCTCGGGCCTTGGTGGCCATGCTGCTGAGGTGGGTAAAGCGGTTGCCGCGGTTGATATCAATCATCATGGCCACGGGGCCAATGCCGTGCGTGGGGTACAGGTCGCCATTGCGATCGACCGAGTGCTGGGTACGCCAGCGGGCTTCGCTGTAGCCTTTTTCGCCAAACTCGGCGCCGCTGTCGTAGGGCGTTTTGCCATCGTTGAACTTGACGCCCCGCAGATCGTGCTGGTAGCCGCCCTGCAGGTGAATGAGCTCGCCAAACACACCCTGGCGCACCATGTTCAGCACGGCCATTACATCGCGGCGGTAGCACACATTTTCCAGCTGCATTACCTGCGCCTGGTGCTTTTCGGCGGCGTTTACCACCTCCCAGTGGTCTTGCAGGCTAATGCCCAGCACCACCTCGGTACCTACGTAGCGGATGCCCCGCTCCAGCGCATCAATGATCATGGGCTTGTGCCACTCCCACGGGGTAGCAATGATGACGGCATCGATACCGCCGGCATCGAGCAGGCGACGGTAGGCATGCACATCGCCTTTGTACACTTGGGGCGCCGGCTTGCCGCTGTCCTTTATCATTTGCAGGCTGGTGGCCAGCATGCCTTCATCTATATCGCATACCGATACTACCTGCACATCGGGGCGGCGCAGGGCCAGATCGAGGTGGTTTTGGCCCCGCAGGCCCACGCCTATAAAGCCGAGGCGAACAGTAGAAAGCGGCGCTGCCGCCCAGCCGGGTACCTGTGGCAGTAGCATGCCGGCTGATAGTGCAGCTGACGATTGAATGAAACGACGACGATTGAATGACATAGCAATGGTTGGTTGGCTACAAACAAAGGGGGTTGATAGCGCCAATATAGGCCATTGGCCCCAAGTAGCGCCGGCAGGCCCTGCCGGGGCGGCTGCAGCGGGCTTTTGATGCGTTTGGCCGTATCAAAATTGGCCTTTTGTCCAGAAAATGGATGATTTGGAGCCGTGCCAAAAACCGAACTGCCTGATAATCAGTGCTGTCCGGCTTTGGCACAATTGCGGATATCTATTGGCACAACCCGCTTAGTTATGCGTCGAATTTTACTTTCTGTCATGGTACTGGTACTGGCCAAAGTGGCCCTGGCTACCGGTGAACCCTCTACCTACTTCCAGATTTTTGTGCCGCCGAACAACGATGCCGTTCGGAGAGATGCCGCGCTGATTGTAACCGCCATTTACGACAGCACCGAGTTTGAAATAATAGACGACGGTGCCGATGGCGATACCGACGACAGCAGAAAAGGCATTTTGATGGCAGGCCAGAGTTTCGTGATGTACATCCGCGACAATGGCATTAATGATGATGCCCGCTACGCCTCGGGTGGTGTGCTGAAGTGGGATGGCGACTACTTTATTGTAAAATCAAACAAACTGGTGTTTGCCTCGCAAAGCACCAACAGCGACTGGCAGCACGATTGGGTACCCAGTACCGATAAGAAATCGATTGGCCGCAAGTTTATCATTTACTCGCCGCCGTTTACTTCATCGCCTCGCGACATCAACGTGATGGCCTATGAAAATGGTACGACTGTTACGTTTCAAAAAATATCGACTCAGCCAAAAACCAACACCGGCTTTACCGATGTAAAAATGGAAGAGCCCACCACCATCTTCAGCCGCCGGCTGAATGTGGGCGAAGACATTATATACCGCTACCCCGATGGCCGCAATGTAATGGCCGCCGGCGAAACCTATCTGCTGCTGGCCGATAAGCCGGTAACCGTGCAGTATGGTGCGCTGTTTGGCAATGAGCGGGACGGCGGCGGCTACGTGCCTACCAGCAATGGTAGCAGCAGCGGCGACCTGATGTACTTCACCGTGCCCTACCAGGCGGGTGGCGAACAGGAGATACGCATTGGCAGCTGGGACGACAACAACGAAGTGAAGCTGGAACGCTTTAACAACGGCAACTGGGTGCCACTGCGCAACTATACGCTGAATAAGATGCAGGCCGGCGACTGGGTGGGCCGCAATTTTGGCAACGTATCGTACAACACCGTCTTCCGCATTACCTGCACACCGGGCAAGCGGGTGAGTGTATTTGAGGGCAACTGGTTTGAAACCGGCTCGCCAGGCACCAGCGATATGGGCACCATGGTAAGTGCCGAAAACGGTACTACTTCGGGCACCCGCTTCCTTACCTACATGGCGCCCCCCGGCAACCAAATCAATGTGATCAATCCCTTTACCGGCCGGGCCTTTGGCCAGCGCCTGACGCACCTGTACATTTTTGCAAAAGACGGCGCCACTGTAACGGTAAAGGATGCCTACACCAACGGCAGAAAGTTTACCCGCACTGTCAGCATCAATGCCGAACGCTATGCCGACGTGTTTTTGACCGAAGCAGAATGGCGCAATATTTACAACGGTACCGCTACCAATGTGGGCCCGGAGCGCCCCTACCTGCTGGTAGAAAGCGATAAGCCGGTAGCGGTGATGAATACCAACTTCAACGACAACTGGATGCTGTACACGGGCACCTCACTTACGCAAGCCTTTACGCAAGAGTCGGATGTGTCGAGCCGCATAGCGATACCGGCCGACACCGTGGTGGTGAGCAGCACCATCAATACGGGCACAGGCGTGAGCAAACCCAGCATTGAAGTGATTGTGCAGGACGGCCTGAAAGTGGTAGAATCGAAACTAACCGACCCGAACAAGAAAGAATACGAAGGCGAGATAGATGAACAGCCTAACCGCACGGTGGTGAGCTTTGATAAAGTAGAAGACCTGAAACCGAACCAGAAGTATACGGTAGAAACCAAAGTGACCGCCGAGGTAGGTGCCAACAACGGCCAGGTGCTGACCAGCAATACCAACAGCACGGTAGAAACGGTAGTAACCGGCGAAGTAGGCGGCCAGATTCAGCAATCGAGCAAAACCGAGGTAGTATTGGTGAACCCCAACAATACCAGCCGCCTCATCTTTAGCCGCTATACCGACAACCTGATTAACCGCGACAGCACCGACTCGTGGACGGCTAGCTGGGGTGACCTGAATGGCGACGGCTGGGATGACATTTTTGTAAGCGAACGCCGCTTGAACCGCCCCAACCTGGTGTACCTGAACAACCAAAAAGGTGGCTTTACCAAAATGCGCAATGGTCCGCTGGTGACCGATACCGGTGTAAGCGTGACCCAAAGCCTGGTAGACATGGACAACGACGGCGACCTGGACGTATTGGTAGTAAACAATACCCGCCACCCCAACTACCTGTACGAAAACAAAGACGGTGTATTCACCCGCATTAGAAATGCCTCGTTTACCACTGCTATTTCGTACTACCACGGTGGCGCCTTTGCCGACTACGACAACGATGGCCGCAACGACCTCTTCTTGTGCAACTACTTTCCTACCAAATACAACGAGCTGCACCGCAACAATGGCAAGCTGGAGTTTGAACAGGAAAAAACAAACGTGATTCCTACCGAGGCCAACCAAAGCGTAGGCCCCACCTGGGCCGACTACGATAGCGATGGTTTTGTAGACCTGTTTGTGCCCAATGGCAATGGCAATAAGAACTCACTGTTTCACAACGAGGGCAATGGCACCTTTAGCAAAGCCGATAACGCTGTAAGCGCCGAAGGTGGCCAAAGTGTGGGCAGTGCCTGGGGCGACTACGATAACGACGGTGATCTCGACCTGTTTGTCACCAACTCGAACCGCCAGGGCAACTTCTTATACCGCAATGATGGCAACGGCGAATTTACCCGCGTCAGAACCGGCGCTATTGTAACAGACCGCGGCCCCTCGCATGGCTGCAACTGGGCCGATATTGACAACGACGGTGACCTCGACTTGTATGTGAGCAATGATAAAGGCCTCAACTTTTTGTACATCAACGATGGCAAAGGCAATTTCACCCGCAAGCTGGATGAGGTGCTGAGCTATGAGTTTGGCAAAAGCTTTGGCGTAGCCTGGAGCGACTACGATCAGGATGGCGACCTCGATGTATTTGTAGCTACCCACAGCAACCAACCCAATATGCTGTTTTACAACAACGGCAATAGCAACAACTGGCTGGAAGTAAAACTGGAAGGTGTAAATGCACACCGCAGTGCCCTGGGTGCCCGCATTTATGTGGAAACTGACAATGGGACGCAGATGCGGGAAGTGAATGCACAGTCAGGCTTTGGTGGCCAAAACAGCCTGACCCAGCATTTTGGATTAGGCGGCAGTGCCATGATCAATCGCCTGGTGATAGTATGGCCCGGCGGCCACCGCGAAGAGCTGACCAATGTGAAGGCCAACCAGATTTTGCAGATCAAAGAAGGAGCCACAGTGCCATTTGAAGTGGGCATTTACTACGATGCCAATGGCAACTGCCAGAAAGATGATGGCGAAGAAAGCATAGCCCGTGCTACTGCTACTGCTACACCCCTGAGTGGCAGCAACGACGGTAAGCAGACAGGTGGCACCACCCGCTTTGTATCGAACAACGAAGGGCTGATAGCCATGAACCTGCCAGCTGGCAAATACAGCATGGAAGTACTAGCCGAAAAGAATATACAACCTGCTAAGTGCGAGCCAGTAGTATTTGGCGTAGAAGAAGGCATGAAGGAAATAGTATGGCTGCCCGCCGTACCGGTATGTGATGGTAGCAATGCCAGCATACTGATGGGCAGCACCGCCATTCGCAAAGACATAGGCAACAACCAAATGAGCCTGGTAGTAACCAACAATGGCCGCCGTACCGCCGACAAACTGGTACTGAACTAGAAGGTACCGGCCGGCATCGTCATCAATAACGATGTAGCCAAGGCCGATAACATTGCCAGCAGCACGGAGAACGGGATCAACTTCAAAACCTACCAGTGGACCATTACTGACCTCACTGCTTTCGAATCACAGCACATTCACTTTACCCACAACAACACCGGCCTGAAAATAGGCGAAGAAGTAGTGATGACTGCCTGGCTGGATGGCGCCAAATCGGAATGCAACAGCGGTACCGATACCTTGCGCCAAACCTACAAAGTGGTTGGCGCTATCGACCCCAACGATATGCAGGTATCGCCTGTAGGGTTCGATAAAGCCGGCTATATCCACCGCAGCCAGCAGCTTACCTACACCGTACGTTTTCAGAACGTGGGCAACCACCCTGCGGCCGATGTAGTGATAGTAGACAGCCTGCCGGCCGGCCTGGATATGAGCACTTTCAAAGTGGTACAAAGCAGCCACAAAATGACGGGGCTGGTAGTAAATGGCCATCGTGTAGAGTTCCGCTTCGAAAACATCTTCCTGCCCGATTCTGTCAGCAACAACGAGGGCAGCATTGGCCACATCATGTTTAGCCTGATGCCCAATACTAACATTGCAGCTGGCACAGCGCTGAAAAACAAGGCCGCCATCTACTTCGATCATTATGAGCCCATCATTACCAACGAGGTGCTCAACACCATTCAATCGGCCCGGCAAGAGCAGAGCCTGATAGAAGTACGCACCTGGCCCAACCCTGCCATGGATGTGGTATACATCAGCCTGCAGCACAAGCGTGGCAAATTCACCCGCAAAAACATACGCCAGGTAGACTTTGTAGACATGAACGGAAAAATAGTGCTCACCCGCCTGTTTGCCCCTACAGACGAACAGCGAATCAACCTTCCTCAAACCATGAACGGCTTTTACCTGCTGCGTATTACCGATAGCGACGGCGGCATGTACACACACAAGATCTTCATCCGCAAAACCATGTGAGCGTGGTGAGTGGTGAAAAAGCGCCCCTGCCCAAAAGGCGGGGGTTTGCTTTTTTGATGCCTGTGCCAGCCAGCCCTAAATTCGCCGCCGTATGACTACCACCGGAGATGTAAGCATTGTAAAGGCCATTGTGCACCGCGTAGGCAATATGGCCCGTGGCGAAAAACTGACGCTGAGCGAAAGCCCGCTGACCCTGAACGATGACCTGGTGCGGCAATTGTTGACCAAATACCTGCTGCAGCATTTCAACGAGCATGAGCAATACCGATTTACGCACCATAGCAGCCTGGGGCTGAATGAGGTGTACACCTACAGCCGCCGCATCTTCAACGATCCGGAGGCCTTTGTAACCGAAAGCAAGCACCTGGCCCAGCTACTGTACCAGGTAAGCACCCACAACCGCATTAAAGAAGGCGAATTTTATGTGGTGAAACTGGATGGGGTGCTGGTAGGAAACGAAACGCTGCAAGCACTGGTGCTGCTGAAAAGTGAAGTGAAGGATACGTTTTTAAAACTGCTGCAGCATGGCAAAAGCCTGGAAATAGTAGCCGAGGAAGGCCTGCAGCTACAAAAGCCCGATAAAGCCTGCCTGATACTGCGAACCGAAGAGGCCGACGGCTATCGCCTGAGCATAATAGACCACACCAACAAGCAACAGGATACCCAATACTGGCTCACCGATTTTTTGCAGGCCAGCCCCGTGGCCGATAACTACCATCACACCAATGAGGTATTATCGATGTGTAAGCAGTTTGTGACCCAGCAGTTGCCCGCACAGTTCGAAATAACCAAGGGCCAGCAGATAGACCTGATGCATCGCAGCCTCGACTACTTTAAAGAAAACGAGCAATTCAACCTGCAGGAGTTTACCCGCGAAGTAATAGCCGTACCCGAAATGGTGGAGCAGTTTGAACAGTTCAAACATCACTATGAAAGCAACCGGCAGGTACAGCTGGAAGATGAATTTGACATTCACCTGAGTGCGGTGAAAAAACAGAGCAAAGTATTCAAGAGTGTACTAAAGCTCGACAAGAACTTTCATGTATACATCCATGGCCGCCGCGACCTGATTGAGCGGGGATTTGATGAGCAAACCGGCAAGCACTACTACAAGATTTTCTTCGATGAAGAAAGTTGATGCTGCCGGCTACATGGAAAAGTCGGCCCGCAACTGATCAAGTGCTTCGCCTACTATCTGTTTCACGGTGTGCAGGGCCTCCTTTACTTCGGCCGAGCTGCAATCGCCTTCTTTACCCTTTTGCTCCAGCAGCCTGATGGGTTGCGCTACTCCCACCACGGCCAAATTTGCCAATGACGGTTTCAGCTTATGCGCTGCCGCCCCCATTTCCGTCGGCTGGCCACTACTGGCAGCCGCCTCCATGGCTGCTATTACCACCGGCGTTTGTGTCAAAAACATCTCAATCATTTTCCGTATAAAGTCATTGTTGCCCCGGGCTATGGCCTGCAGCTGATCAAGGCTGTACAATTTTTCGGCAGGCGATGAAGACTTTGAAACGACACGCTGTTGGGCAGGTGCTGCTGTCCGTTCGGCGGCGGGCTGGAGCCATTCAGCAATCTTCGCAATCAACTGTTCTTCCTCGAAAGGCTTGGGTACAAAATCATTCATACCGGCTGCAAAGCAGGCTTGCTTTTCTGACAACAGTGCATTGGCCGTAAGGGCTATAATCGGTAGCGCATCGCCCACATGCTCCCGTATGCGCTGCGTGGCACTAATGCCATCCAATACCGGCATTTGCACATCCATCAGTACCAGGTCAAACTGGTCTTTCAGCACTGCCTCCAGCGCCAGCTGGCCATTTTCTGCCTCCACTATATCGGCACCATAAGGCCGCAGCACGGTGGTAGCTACCAGGCGGTTCATGCTATTGTCTTCGGCCAGCAGTATGCGCTTGCCCTTCAGCGAGCTGGCCACGGCTGGTGTATGATCGGCCGGCAAATCGGCAGCCTTGCCCACCGGCAGCACCAGCCTGAGCGTAAAGCTGGTGCCCTTGCCCTTGCGGCTTTCTACTTTAATGGTGCCACCCATCAGTTCTACCAGCTGCTTGGATATGCTGAGACCAAGACCTGTACCGCCATACTTGCGGGTAGTGCTGCGGTATTCCTGTGTAAACGGATCGAAGATGCTTTCCAGTTGCGCCTCATCAATACCAATACCGGTATCGCTTACCTCCAGCTGCAGGCTGCACACGCCGGCCAGCACTGCTTCGGGTGTTGCCAATACCCGTACACCACCTTTTTGGGTAAACTTGATAGCATTCGACACCAGATTAACAAGCACCTGCTGTAGCCGGTACGGATCGCCTACCAGGCAAACCGGTGTATCGGGCGCTATCTGCAGTTCCATCCACAAGCCCTTTTCTTCAGCCCTGTGCTGCAGCATGGCCAGTATTCTGCGCAGCAGCTCGGCAGGCTCAAAAGTGATGCGCTCCAGCATCATCTTTCCCGCCTGCACTTTCGAAAAATCGAGAATATCGTTGATGATGACCAGCAGGTTGTCGGATGCAGTGGTAATCGAATCGAGGAAGAGGCGCTGATTGGAATCGAGGTTTGTTTTGCGCAACTGCCGGCTCAATCCAACAATTGCATTCATGGGGGTGCGTATTTCGTGGCTCATATTGGCCAAAAACATCTCCTTGGCACGGGCCGATTCTTCGGCAGTTGCTTTGGCCAGCCGCAGCTCCTGCTCCAATATTTTTTGAGCCGTGATATCCAGGTGTATCCCAATAGAGCCGACACATTCACCGCTTTCATTGTAGCGGGGGGCACCGCTGATAAGCCACCAGCGCAAACGCCCGTGGGCGTCGCGTACCTGCAGCTCGTAAGCATCGCGATGCCCTTGCACCCGGCGTTCCTGACGTTTCGCCATTTCCAACTTATCGGCTTCGTCTGCCACAAACAGCGCTGCGGCCTGCTGCCCCATCAGCTGCGCCAGCGGGTAGCCACTCAGCTGTTCAAATGCATGGTTGGCAAACTGTATCCGCTCCTGCGTATCTACTTCCAGCAGACCGAGGTTCATATTGGCAATAATGCCGCGGTACTTTTCTTCGTTCAGGCGAAGTGCATCTTCTGCCAGTTTTCGCTTGGTGATATCCAGCATCAGCCCGGTGAACACCAGGGCGCCATCGGGCTCGGTAAATGAATAGGTAGCAGCTACCGATCGCCAGCGGATGCTGCCATCGGGCATCAGCAGCCGGCTTTCATCATAGTAAGGCGCCAGCGTACGCAGGGTATACTCGTCTTTTTTGCGAATGCGGGGCAAATCGTCGGGATGAACCAGCTCACTATACCGGGTTAAAAAATCATCCGGTTCGACACCAAAAATTCGTTTG
>CANHEC010000010.1 GCA_947459455.1 Chitinophagaceae bacterium | reverse complement strand
GTTTTGGTATCGATCTGGCCAGTGTGTTCAGCCAAACGGTACGCATCAATAAGTTTTACATCGAGCAATCGCAGTTTAATATTCAGGTGGCCGAAAACGGAGAAGCCAACTACAACATTTACAAAAACACCGATACAGCGGCCAGCAGCAGCGCCTCCGATAGTAGCGGTGCCCGGCTGAAAATCGAAGGCATTTACATCCGCAACAGCCGCCTGCTATACCACGACCGATCGCTGCCCATGCTCATCAGGGCCGATGGACTGCACTATGATGGCGAAGCTGATTTTGCCAATAATGATTTTGATCTGGTATCGGAAATAGAAGCCGACTCGGTTGACTTTGTATATGATGGCACGGCCTATATAGAACGAAAGCAACTGAAAGCCGAACTGATCACCGGTATCAATACCTCGTCGCTGGCATTTCGCTTTCAGAAAAATGATATCCTGATCAACCAGTTGCCGGTAGATTTTACAGGCCGGATGCTGCTGCTTGAAAATGGCTACGACATAGACCTGGCAGTGGTATCAGGCATTACCGATTTCGGCAATGTATTCAGTGCACTGCCACCGCAATACGACCAATGGTTTTCGCAAACACGCTTTAGTGGCCAAAGCCAGCTGACGCTGGACATGAAAGGCAGCTACCGGGCGGCAACCGATCAGGCGCCCGATCTGCACGTGCACTTGTGGGTTAAAGATGGCCTCATTCAGCACCAGGGGGCGCCGGCGCCACTCAAAGACTTTTATACCGGTGTTGACCTTCGCATGCCTTCGCTCAATCCCGATAGCATCATAATACAGGTTGATTCGCTTCGCTTTACCCTGAATGGTGATGCCACCTACCTGCGTATGCGTAGCGAAGGCCTGACCGCACCGCTCCTGCAAGGCAGTCTTCGCAGTCAGCTCAATTTGAGCTTGCTGAAAGCTGCCCTGGGCCTAAGCGAATACGACCTGAAAGGACAGCTGAGCATCAATGCAACTACCAATGGCCGATTTGATGGCCAGCGACGCCAGTTTGCACCCACTACCGCCAGCGTAGTGCTCAGCAATGGGTTCATTAAAACACCCTACTACCCGGCCGGCCTCGAAAACCTGCAGATCAACAGCCAGCTGAATGCCAGCGGCGGTACTTACAGTGGCATTGACATCAAGGTGCAGCCCATTTCGTTCAACTTCGATGGACAGCCGTTTGAGGCCAGGGCGCAACTGCGCAATCTGGATGATCTGCAATATGATGTTGATGCCAATGGCCACCTGAATTTGACCAACTTGTACAAACTGTTTGCGGTGGATGGCTACAGCGTGAGCGGCCTGCTGAAACTGGCAGTAAGCCTGCATGGCAAACAAAGCGACGCCGTAGCTGGCCGCTACCAGCAGCTGAAAAACAGCGGTACTGTGACGTGCGAAAATGTGCAGCTGCGCAGCCGCGATTATCCGCTGCCTTTTGAGATACCCGGCGGAACGCTTAAAATAGACCGCGACCGCGGATGGCTGCAAAACATGCGCATCGAATATGGCAACAACAGCGTGCTGCTGAATGGCTATGCCCGCCAATTTATAGCCTGGTACCTGCAGGGCGCCACCCTGCAAGCCGGCCTGCAGGCAAAAAGCCAGCGCCTGGTGATAGATGATTTTATGAGCAGCCTGCCGGCGGCCGATAGCGGCAGCAGCGCAGCCAGCACGGGAGTGGTGATGTTGCCGGCCAACATTGACTTTGATATGACAGCTGATGCCGGCGAAGTGCTGTACAATGGCACCCGGCTGCGCCGGTTTAATGGGCAGCTAATGCTGAAAAATGCTGAATTAAGAATTCCAAAAGCAGGCTTTGAAGTGGCCGGTGCACAGGTACAAATGGAAGGCAGCTACCAGCCAAAGGCCAGTAACAATGCTTTGTTTACCGCCCACCTGAAAGCCGATTCGTTTGATGTAAAACGGGCATACAAAGAAGTGCCGCTGTTTGCTGAAATGGCCAGTTCGGCCAAGTATGCCGAGGGAATAGTAAGTGTAGACTACGAGCTGGCCGGCCGGCTGAACGAACACATGGAAGCAGTACTACCCAGCATCAAAGGGCGTGGACAGCTGAAGTTGGAGAATGTAAAAATGAAAGGCTTCAAAGTGCTGGGGGCAGTGAGCAAAGCCACTGGTCGCGATAGCCTCAACAACCCCAACCTAAAAGCGGTGGTCATCAAGAGTAGCATTGCCAACAATGTGATGACCATTGAACGCACCAAAATGAAAGTGTTTGGGTTTCGGCCTCGCTTCGAAGGGCAGGTATCGCTGGATGGCCGGCTGAACCTGCGGTTCCGGTTGGGGCTTCCGCCATTTGGCATCATTGGCATCCCCATGACCATTACCGGCACCAGCGAGGCGCCGCGGGTGCGCCTGCGCCGCGGCAAGGCCGCCGATGAACTGGAGGAAGAGCCCGACGAAGAATAACAGCCGTGACTTCGGGCTTGTGGACAACCATGCTGGCGAACATGGAAAAACCGCAAATTTGCCGGCGACAATTCAAGCATTATGAGAAAACTATTGACCCTCTGCGCCCTGTGCGGCGGCATGGTGGCCGCGGCACAAAGCCAGGCCAACACCGACAAGAAAAGTGGGTTCGAACTACGGATGGGCTACGGCATTGTGCCGGTGCAAACCATGACCGAATCGTACCACACCGAGCTGATACCTGCGTTGGCCAGGCCCGATTTTGTATCGCTCAAAAAAAGCGGAAGCGGCGTGTTTAACGCCAGCGTACTCTACCGCACCGGCGGCCGTTTCAGCTTCGGTGCCGAAGTAGGCTACGGCAATACCAGCAGCGAATTCAGGTACAGCAACACCAGCACTACCAAGCCCAAAAGCGAATGGCTGCTGCTGATGGGCCGGGTAAATGTGGTGTACTACAAGCAAGAGGTAACGCTGCCGTTTATAGAGCTGTATGGTGGTGTAGCCGGAGGGGCGGCTATGCTAAACGCCAGTGCCACTGATCCGGTCACCGGCCCGGCTTCGTTCAAAAAGAATTACTTCGCCTACCAGGTAACACCCATTGGTGTACGCACCGGCCGCAAGCTTGGCTTTTGGGCCGAAGCCGGCTGGGGCTATAAAGGACTGTTGAATGCAGGCCTCTCGTTTCGGCTTTAAAAACAGCACTACTTGTTTAATAAAAAAGCGCCGTCTTTCTTCGTAGAAAGACGGCGCTTAGTTTTCGACCATAATCAGTTGCCAGCTTATTCCAGCACAGGGCGCAGCCATTTTTCGGCGTACTCCAGCGGCTCGCCTTTTCGGCGGGCATAGTCTTCCAGCTGGTCGCATTGTATTTTGCCCACACCAAAGTATTGGCTTTGCGGGTGGCTGAAATACCAGCCGCACACCGATGAAGCCGGGTACATAGCCAAGCTTTCGGTGAGTGAAATGCCGGTGTGCTTTTCAGCCTGCAGCAGGCTGAACAGTTTGTATTTCTCGGTATGGTCGGGGCAGGCGGGGTAGCCGGGCGCCGGCCGTATACCTACGTATTCTTCTTTTATCAGCTGCTCGTTGCTCAGTGCTTCGTGCTGCTGGTAGCCCCAGTATTCTTTGCGCACCTGCTCGTGCAGGTATTCGGCAAAGGCTTCAGCAAAGCGGTCGGCCAGTGCCTGCAGCATGATCTTGTTGTAATCATCGTGCTCGGCTTCAAACTTCCTGACCCACTGCTCGAGGCCATGAATGGTGACAGCAAATGCACCCATGTAATCGGCACCGGCAGGCGCTACAAAATCGGCCAGGCAGAAATTGGGTTGGCCTGCGGCCTTTTGCGATTGCTGCCGCAAAAAGTTGAGCCGCACTGTTGCACCATCCTCCTGCAATACCACATCATCGCCCTGGCTTTGTGCCGGCCAAAAACCCAGCACACCCTTCGGCTGCAGCCAGTTTTCGGCAATCACTTTGTCCAGCAAGGCATTGGCATCGTTGTACAATCGGGTAGCTTCTGTACCCACTACGCTGTCGGTAAGTATATCCGGGAAGTTGCCATGCATTTCCCAGGCAATGAAAAACGGCTTCCAGTCGATATAAGGGCGCAGTGTTTGCAGGCTTACATCGTGCACGGCCCGCACACCTGTAAAGGCAGGAGCCGGGGCAGTGTAGCCCTTCCAATCAATCGGCATTTTATTAGCCTGTGCATCGGGCAGGCTCAGGTAGTTCTTCACCACTTTTTTAGCGTGAAAACTCTCAGCCAGCTTCTCATATTCCTGCGCTGTCTGTTTCAGGAAGCCTTCCTTCTGATCATTGCTGAGCAAGCTGCCTGCTACCGTTACACTGCGGCTGGCATCCAGCACGTGTATCACGCCACCGTCGTACTGCGGTGCTATTTTCACTGCCGTGTGCATACGGCTGGTGGTAGCGCCACCAATCAGCAGAGGCTGCTTCATACCGCGGCGCTTCATTTCGTGGGCCACGTGTACCATTTCGTCCAGCGAGGGGGTAATGAGCCCTGACAAACCGATGATATCGGCACCAAAGGCCTGTGCTTCATCCAGTATGCGATCGGTAGGCACCATCACACCCAGGTCTTTTATTTCATAGCCATTGCAGGCCAGCACCACGCCCACAATGTTTTTACCAATGTCGTGCACATCACCCTTTACGGTGGCCAGCAATATCCTGGCAGGACCGGCGCCCTGGTCGGGGCCCCCATCGGCCAGTAGCTGCGCCTTTTCGGCTTCAATGTAGGGTGTCAGCACCGCCACGGCCTTCTTCATTACCCGGGCACTTTTTACTACCTGCGGCAAAAACATTTTGCCGGCGCCAAAAAGGTCGCCTACGATGTTCATGCCATCCATCAGCGGTCCTTCAATTACATCCAGCGGTCGCGGGTATTTCTGGCGGGCTTCTTCGGTATCGGCTTCTACATAATCGGTGATGCCGTTGATGAGTGAATGTGCCAATCTTCTTTCTACCGGCTCTTGCCGCCAGGCTTCGTCTTTCTTTTCTTCTTTTCCTTTGGCCTTTACGGTTTCAGCAAAAGCGATCAGCTTTTCGGTAGCCTCGTTGTTATCATTGTGGCGGTTCAAAATCACGTCTTCGCACAAGTCACGCAGCTGTGGTTCTATTTCATCGTACACCACCAGCTGGCCGGCGTTTACAATGCCCATGTCCATACCAGCCCGAATAGCATGAAACAGAAACACACTATGCATGGCTTCGCGTACATGGTCGTTTCCACGAAATGAAAACGACAGGTTGCTCACGCCACCGCTCACCTTGGTCAGTGGCATCAGCTGCTTAATGCGGCGGGTGGCATTGATGAAATCAACGCCATAATTGTTGTGCTCTTCCAGGCCGGTAGCTACTGCAAAAATGTTGGGGTCGAAAATGATATCCTGCGGATCGAAGCCCACCTGCTCGGTCAGGATCTTGTAAGCCCGGTGGCAAATCTCCACTTTGCGATCTTCGGTATCGGCCTGGCCTACTTCATCAAAAGCCATTACAATGACGGCAGCGCCAAACGATTGGCAGATCTGCGCCTGCTCAATGAATTTGGCTTCGCCTTCCTTCATCGAAATGGAGTTCACGATACACTTGCCCTGTACACACTTCAGGCCCGCTTCTATGATCTCAAACTTCGAAGAGTCGATCATGATGGGAATGCGGGCAATATCGGGCTCGCTTTGCAGCAGGTTGAGAAAAGTAACCATGGCCGCCTTGCCATCCAGCAGGGCGTCGTCCATGTTTACATCCAGCACCTGGGCACCATTTTCTACCTGCTGTCGGGCCACACTCAGGGCTTCTTCATACAGGCCTTCGCGTATCAGGCGGGCAAACTTCTTCGAGCCGGTTACGTTGGTACGTTCCCCTACGTTTACAAAGTTTGTTTCGGGCCTTACTACCAGCGGCTCGAGACCCGATAGGCGGAGAAAAGGTTTGATTACAGTCATCGTTTTTCGTTCGGTGTTTTTTGAACCACTACGCCACGAATAGAAACTCTATCGATAGCAGTGTTGTGTTTTGGTGTGTACAGGTGGCTCGGCGCTTAGCTGCAACGGCCATACTCAGTTCGTTGGTTTTATCATCAAAAGCAATGGGCCGGCTGGCTACAGCGCTGTTTCCAGCACAGGCAGTGTCCTTGGCTTCATGGTCCTTACGTGGTCGGCTATATGCTTTATGTGGTCGGGCGTAGTGCCGCAGCAGCCGCCCACAATGTTCACCCAACCTTCGCGGGCCCAGTCTTCTATAAAGTGGGCTGTTTCATGTGGGGCTTCATCGTATTCGCCCATTGCATTCGGCAGGCCGGCATTGGGGTAAGCACTTACGTAGCAGGCAGCCAGTCCGCTCAGTTCTTCTATATGGCTGCGCATTTCCTGGGCACCCAGGGCACAGTTCAGTCCCACGCTCAGCGGGCGGGCATGTGCCACACTGGTATAAAAAGCTTCCAGTGTTTGTCCGCTCAGCGTACGTCCGCTGGCATCGGTAATGGTGCCGCTGATGCTGATGGGCAGCTCGGGCTTGCCGGTATCGCGGAAGTATTTCTTAATGGCGAAAATGGCCGCCTTGGCATTCAGGGTGTCAAAAATGGTTTCGATGAGCAGCAGGTCCACGCCGCCGTCAACGAGGCCTGTGATCTGTTCGTAATAGGCGTCCACCGCCTCATCAAAACTCAAAGCACGAAATCCGGGATTGTTTACATCCGGGCTCAGCGACAGCGTTTTGTTCATGGGCCCTATGGCACCTGCTACCCACGCTTCTTTTCCGCTTTCGGCCACGGCCTGGCGGGCGCAGCGGGCAGCTGCTACGTTCAGCTCGTAGGCCAGGCTTTCCATGCCGTAGTCGGCCAGCGATACCTTTTGTGCGTTGAACGTATTGGTTTCAATGATGTCGGCACCAGCCTCCAGGTACTGCTTGTGAATACCCACAATGATTTGTGGCTGCGTGATGCACAACAGGTCGTTGTTGCCTTTCAGATCGCTGGGCCAATCTTTGAATCGATCGCCACGGTAGTCGGCTTCCTGCAGTTTGTGGCGCTGAATCATGGTGCCCATGGCGCCATCTATTACCAAAATGCGCTGGGCCAGCGCTTCGCGAATGCTGCTCATGTGTGTTGTTGTTTCGCTTGTGGCAGTGGTAGCAGCAGCCGGCACATATACCGTCCGCCGCGGCATCACTGCCGGGTTTGATATTTCGCGTTGCCCCCCTTGCCCTGACTGATAAACGGAGTGTAGGCCTCCTGCCGATGATCCACTTCGTTTATTAGTTCGGTTTTTCTGAGAAGAAACAGGAACAGGCCGAACAATAAACAAATCCGCCTGCGGGTGCAAATGTAGGCCAATCTGGCCAATGGAGGGGGGCTGCAGCCGGCACAAAAAAGGCCGCCACCCTTCGGTGGCAGCCCAAACCCTAGCGAACCCATGTATGTTTCCCCACGGCTGTAGCCATGGCTTTTTTGCTGTGGAATGCGGAGCGCCGCAACAGGCAGCAAAGTGCAACAAAGGCAGTGTGCCGGCACTACCCAACCAACCGAAACCGGAAAAGTAGCGACCGAAACGGCGTTACTCGCCGGGCGCATCGTCCAGCCACTGCTTAAAGGCGGCAGCCCGTTCGCTACTCACAATCGTATCGAGCTTGCTGGGCGGCTGCAGCGTTATGAGTACCCTGGCTTTGCTGTAAGTGAGCATTTCGGCGATGGCATCAATGGCAATGATGAACTGGCGATTGATGCGAAAAAATCGACGTGGATCTAACTGCTGCTCCAGCTGGTCCATGTTGTAGTCCACAATGTATTTTTTGCCATCGTGTGTTACCAAAAAGCTGGCCTTGTTTTCAGTAAAAAAATAAGCGGCACTGCTGGTATCAATTGTTTTGAGGTGCTCGCCATAGCGCACCGCAAAGCGCTGCTTGTACGTTTTACCCGGGCCCGCCAGCGATCGTAGCAACTGCGCATAATCGGGCACGGGTGCCGGCTGGCTGTACAAGCGCTGGTATTTGTTCAGTGCTGCCTGTAGTTCCGCTTCCTTCACCGGCTTCAGCAGGTAGTCTACACTGTTGTGCTTAAAGGCTTCTATTGCATACTCATCGAAGGCAGTGGTAAAAATAACCGGGCAGGTAACGGCGGTTTGCTGAAAAATGTGAAAGCTGTTGCCATCGGCCAAATGAATATCCATGAGCAAGAGCTGCGGCGGAGCCTGCTGCTGTAGTGCGGCCACCGTATCAGCTACGCTGGCATAGGTACCCGCCAGCGTAGCAGCCGGCCATAGTTGCTCCATCATTTTGGCCAGGCGTCGGGCAGCTGGCGGCTCATCTTCTATAATCCAAAATTGCAAAGTCATATAGCAAACGGGATTGAAAACAAAGCGGGATTAATGTGCTGGAAGTGGAATGCTTACTTCAAAAAACTGATCGGTTTGTACAATTTGTGCTTCTTTGCCGGTCAGCAATTGATACCTGCGGCTGATATGTTGCAGGCCCATGCCCTCGCCGGGAGGTTTGTCTAGTTTGGGCAGGCGATTGTTGCGCACTGTCAGCCAACCGTCGTGCAATTGCAGCACAATGTGCAACGGCTGCTGGCTCGTAAAAGCGTTGTGCTTAATCGCATTTTCAACCAGCAATTGCAGCGTAAGCGGCGCAATGCGCAGCAGGTCCGACTGTGCTGCCGGTAACTGATTGTCCAGCTGCAGCGCTTCGCCAAAACGCTGGCGCTGCAGGTACAAATAATCATTTACCAAAGCCAGCTCTTGTGCCAGCGAAATGGTGTGATCATCGCGTAGCTGTACCAATTTTCTGAAAAAATCGCTGAGGTGGGAGGTGTAGCGCAAGGCCGCATCCCGGTCTTCCTCTATCAGCGCCATCAGGGTATTGAGACTATTAAAAAAGAAATGCGGCCCCACCTGATTGCGCAGGGTTTCCAGCTGGCTCATCAGGTGTGCTTGCTGCACAGCCTGCAGGCGTCGCAGCTGCGCCTCGCGTAGGCGAATGGCCCACCATATACTGCCAGCCAACAATACCGTAGCCAGCATTATAAACCACCATTGCTGCCACCACGGCCGTGCTATGGTGAACTGAAAACTGTAGATGGGCGATTGATCGAACGCACCATTGACAGATGCCCGCACCAAAAAACGATAACTGCCAGGTGGTAGTTTTGGAAAGTTGATGTATCGGTCGCGGGTGCTATTCCACCGGGTACCAAGGCCCTCGAGCTTGTATTGAAACTGCAAATCGGCCGCATGCAAAAAACTGACAGCATCGAAATGAAAGCCGATTAGATGCTCATCGGCCGTAAACTCATGACGGGCCGTATCAATCGGCTGCATAAACAGCTCGATGCTGCTGATGAAGGCAGCTGGTGGCTGCACTACCGCCGGTACCCGCAGCTGCAAAATGCCACGACTGCTGGCCATGAGTACTGTGCTGGGGCCCGCTGCACTGCTGTGCAGATCGGTAGATAAAGTAGCCCCCAGCTTTGTGGCATCCCAGTTGTCAACCGCCAGCGTTGCCGCGTCAATGATATCGGCCGCTTGTTCTGAAATAGCAATCACATTGCCATGACCAGTAGCCAATACCGTGGCCACCTTGTTTGTACTCAGGCCCTGCGCCACGCCCATGGTGCGCACCTTGCCACTGCTGTCTATATAGCACAGTCCGCCATTCAGCACATTCATCCACACCCGGCCATATTTGTCTTCCGCAAAGCTGTACACCACATTGCCCGTCAAGCCATTGCCCGTATTGTATTGGCGTGCCTGCCCATTGGCCAGCATTGTTACACCCTTGCCGTCGGTTCCAAACCACAATCGTTGTTTGCTATCGGCAAAAATTTGATACACGTAGTTGGTTCCAATACCGGGTATTGCCGGGCTGGGTGCCAACTTGTATTGCTTCCACCACGGTGTGCCAGCTGCCGCCTGCCACTCTATTTGCGCCAGCCCCTCCAGGCTGCTGAGCCAAAGTTGCTGTTGCCTGCCTGCAATGCTTAGCACATTGGCAGTGGCCGATAAGCCCGGCAGTTGCAACTGCCGCACCGTACCCGAAGCCGTGTGTATCAACCAGATGCCGTGGCCCATGGTACCTACCCACAATACACCTGCTGCATCTCGATACAGGCAGGTGATGGCCACCGATTGTGCCGGCAGCGGCAGTGTGTAGGTGGTGCTTTCGGTTGGGTTGGCCCAGGCGGTAGCGGTTATCATATTGCGCCGGCTGTGCCACCAATAGCCATCGGCACTGGCGTGTATGGCATAGGTAGCATCGTCGTTGGTGAGCGAGGCTGCTGCCTGCCACAAGGTCAGCTGCGGCTGCAGCCAGTAGTGCAGTTGGGTGGCATGGCTGCTCCATAGGCGCTGGTCGGCATCCAGCAGCAAGTGCTGTGCCATAGCACCTTGTGCCCGAACAGTAGTGAGCGTATTGGCCGCCCAACTGCACGATACCAGACCGCTATCGGCAGTGGCAGTATACACGGCATCGGCAGTGGCCTGCAGCTGCAGCACGCTACCGTATGGCCATGTGGGGGTGGTGTACAAAATAGCGGCCCCGCTTCCTTCTTGCCAGCGCAAAACCGATAGCCCTTTCTCCTGGTGACCTACCACCAATTTACCCGGCGCCAGCAGCGCCAGCGACAGGCTAATGTTATCGGCCAATCCTTGTCGCATACCCACTTGCACTATTTGCTTGCGGCCTTGTTCAAACTGGATAAAATTCACACCCCCATCGGTGCCGGCAGCCATTGTACGGCCCATGGGCTGCAAATCATACACGTACTCATCGCTCAGGCCATCATCGGCGCCAATATGAAACCAGCGGTTTTGCTGATAACAATAAATACCCTCACCCGCTGTGGCACACCAGCGGCGGCCTTGTGCATCGCTTACAATGTCGGTGATCGGTCGGGCAAACTGTCCTTCTTCAAAGCCCAATACCTGCAGCCGGCCCTGTCGCCACTGTGCTATTCGGCCACTGGCCAGTCCCACCCATGGCGAAGCCACTCCCTGCTCAATGGCGGTAATGGCATCGCCACGCAAAGAGCTATCAGCAGGTAGTAGTGTAAACGCAATACCATTGAACAGGTACAGCCCGTGGGTAGTGCCCACCAACAGGCGCTGGTCGGGCTGCTGCGCCAGGCAGTTTATTTTCAGCCCGGCAGCATCATCTGGCAGCTGATAAGGCAATTGTGCCGATGCCGCTGTGGTGAGCAAAAGCAGCAGCACCAGCAGCCAGCGCTGGCTGGCCCGCATCTGGTATGTTACTAAGCACCCCGCCATAGCAGTGTGGCTTTTATCGATACCTTGATTTCATCGGCCAGCTTTTCCTTTACAATTCGCGGTATGGGTATCTGGTGTTCGCTCAGCAGCACTGTAAACACGACCTCGATGCGTAAGCTTCGATCAGGTAGAATGCTGACATCGGCCTTGATGATACGCTCCTGTTCCACCCCATGAATCAGCAATTGGCCTTTAGCCCTTAACTGGTATTTGCCTGGCTGGTTCCAGTTGATGTCTTCAATGATCTTCCCCTTAAAACTGGCTTCCGGAAATTTTTCTGACTGCAGATAGTTCTCATTGAAGTGCGTACGCTGCATGGCGCTGTTGAAACCATCGAATGACGCAATGCGAATCTTGAAACTAAAGCTGTTGCTGTTGCCATCAATGGCGCCTTTCAGCTCTTTGCTGGTTGCCCTGATGAGTTCTTGTGGTGCTTCGCTTTTGAAAAGCACTTCACCGGTACTGGTAACAAACACCGCTGGCTGCAGAAAAGCCAGCAACGGCAGCAGCCAGGCTACAAGGGTGCACCAGCTTTTTCGCATCATGGTTGATAGGGTTTGTATAAAAGGAGAGCAGCGCACAAGCTTTTGAGCGGCGCTATCCACTAAATATCTGCTATTTCCTGCTTCCGGTCTGCTTTCGGCGGCCGCCCAGCTGAAACACCCTGCTCACGTTGAAACCAAAATGGATATCGCCTTTGAAAAAGTCGCCGGTAGTTTCTGTAATGAAAGGGCGCTCTGCAATTCCCTGTCCGTTGGTAAACACCAGCTGAAAAACGTGACCACCGGTTTCGATATCAAACCCCATGGAGATGGAGTTTTTGGTATCGGGCAGGCGGTAACCGGGCAGGTTGTAATAATATTCAAACGTGAAAGCGGTGCTTTTAGTAAGCTTGATGCGACCGCCAGCCCCCATCGCAAACAAATCGTTGGGGATACTGGACACCGGCACAATATTGTAATGCACCATTGTAGGCATTAGCTGCAGCGAAATAGCATCGCTGAACTTGCGGGCTACCAGCAGTTGAAACGCATACGACAAACGATCGGTATAGTTGGGTGTGTACGGCAGGCCGGCGCCTATATCATCGGTGCGCAGCATGATGCTGGCAGTAGCAGCCAGCGTAACAGGCATGCCATGCTGCCGTTGGCGTAGCAGCTGATACTTCATGAAGCCATCTACCTGCTTTTGGAAACTAGCCCGGCCAAGACCCACCATCCAGCGGTCATTAATGCCATAATCAAGGCCCAACCTGATCATGGCCTGATCGAGTCCAAAAAACTGCTTGGCGCCACTATTCAGTGTGCCAAAGCGGTGATTGATTTTAAGGTCGAGTACACCGGTTGGCAGGGTCTCCACACTGTGGCCGTTGGCAATGCGGGTGGTTTTGAATGTGGCGATAATTAGATCAGACTTCGGGACCTCCTGCTTGGCCGACTCTTCGGCCAGCAGCTTGTCCAAATCTACATCCTGGGCGCTGGCTACTACCGATGCCAATAAAGCGAGTAGCAGCCAGGGCCAATAGCCAAAACGTTTGCCGTGTGCAGGTAGCGGCAGGGCCAGGGTTGTTGCAGCCATTGTTGTTCGTTAGTTGGTTTTCTCAAAAGAAAAAAAGACGGGCGGCATTGCTGCCCTCACTTATCATCTCGTATAGGGTTCGTACACACACTTTACGGTTACTTCTATTTCCTCGGCTATTTTGGCAGCCGAAAAGTTGGGCACTTTGATGCCGAAGTCGCTTCGCTTTACATTGAATACTGCATCAACGGTAGGCACCCCATTTCTGATAGTAATAGTACCCGGCACCTTGATGGCTTTTGTTTGTCCGTGCATGGTCATAGCACCCTGTACTTCCACTTTGTACACACCATCTTTTTTAAAGTTTACGGCTGCGGGGTTCGTGAGTGTCCCCTTGAAGTCAGCTTTTGGAAACTGATCACTGCCCATATAATTGGCATCATTGAAGTGATCCTGCATGGCAGCCTTCGGAAACTTGAAGCCTTTGATCAACACCTGAAACCGGAATTCTCCTTTGGCTGCGTCGATAAACGATACAGCCTCGCTATTGCTGGCTTGAATGTCTTCTACCGCTGTGTGCGAAAAGAAGCTGACAGTGCCGGTTTTTGTGAACCACACCTGGGCCTGGGCAGCTGCTGCCAACATAAAGGTGGTAGTAAGCAGAAAAATGCGTTTCATAATCAAATCTGATTGGTAGGTGATGGAAAAATCAATTATTGAGTGCGCCTGCATTGACCCAGGCTTTGATAATAGCAATGTTGCAATCGCTGAGTTTGGTGCCGCCTTTGGGCATGGCACTGAAGCCCGATTGGTGCTGTATGCTACCAAGCAATCGGCCGGCGGTCAGCTGGGCCTTCACACCCGTATAGGTATCCAGCTTGATGCCAGCACCTGCACTGGCGGTGCCGCCGTGGCACATGTTGCAGCTGGTATTCATCAGCGGCAGCACTTTGGCCGAAAATGTAGCAGCCGTGGTATCGCATGCGCCGGCAGTTGGATAGACGATATCTGCTTTATCATAGTAGCAACTGCTGAGCATAGACGTAGCCAGAGCGGCCGCAGCCAGCAGCGCATAGCTGGTACCTTTTATCTTTTTCATGTAGTAGGCTGGAAGCTTGTCAGAAAATTAGTTGTTGAGAGCACCTGCATCCACCCATTTGCGAATGGTATTGATATGGCAGGCGCTGAGTTTGGCACCTTGCGGCATGCCACTGAAGCCCGGCGTGTAGTTGATAGAACCTATCAGGCGGCCGGCCGTAACCGAGGCCTTTACGCCGGTGTAGGTGCTAAAGTTGTAGCCGCCGCTGGCCAGCGAATTGTTGTGACAGCCAAGGCAGGCATTGTTGATGATGGGCAACACCGATTTGCTAAAGGTTACATTGCTGGTATCGCAGGTGGCAGTAGCGCAGTTAGTAGTATTCTTTGCGCCTTCGTTTATCCAGTTCTCGATCAGCTTTTTTTGATCGGCGGTCAACGCAGCATTGGGCGGCGGAGGCATGCGGTCGGTACCGCTGGCATTCAGCACGGTAAACAGTTTACTAGCCGAAGCACTGCCTGCTTTCAATCCCTTCTTTACAATATTGGCATAGCTATCCAGCACATATCCTTCGGCACGAGTGGTAGCGTCGTGGCAACCGGCCCGGGCGCAGCTGGCTATAAACAGGGGCAGTACATCTGTTTCGAAACACACAGCAGCAGCCGGCGGTGTAGTGCCGCCACCGGTGGTACCTCCGTTGGGGTCTACAAAAGGCTCGTGCTTGCAGGCCATCAACAGCAGCATGCT
>CANHEC010000009.1 GCA_947459455.1 Chitinophagaceae bacterium | reverse complement strand
TTGCAGCGCCCCCGGTTTAAAAAATTTTAGGCCTCCCGATGCCGGCGAAGCCGTTACCTTTATCACCTAAAATCGATTGTCATGTTTTCATTGCTATTCATCAGCATGCCCGGCGGTACAGAGTGGGTTTTGATTGTGTTGGCTGTGCTGATCCTTTTTGGTGGCCGCAAGATTCCTGAATTCATGCGTGGCCTGGGTCGTGGTATCCGCGAATTCAAAGACGCCAAAGACAATGTGAAGCGGGAAATAGAAGAGGGCATCAACGAAAAAGACAAGAAGCCTGCCTGATGCAAAGCAGCAGGGCGTGGCAGCATTGACTATGCCTGTGGCCACCAGCCTCTTGTCTCCATTACTTAGCATTCTTTAGGGCAGCTGTATGTAAATGTTTTACCTACAGCTGCTTTTCATTTGTACCCATGGTAGGTTTTCAATTTCAAGATATCGCCGGCTATCACCAGCAGTTGCTGGCTGGCACTACTACCTGCGCCGCTGCGGTGGAGCATTACCTGCAGGCCATTAGCCGGCAGCCGCACCTGAATGCGATGGTAGGGGTATTTGAAGCCGAAGCTCGTGGCCGTGCGGCCCAGCTGGACGCTGCCTTGCAGGCAGGGCAGGCTTTGCTACCGTTGCATGGCGTATTGGTGAGCATCAAAGATGTATTGTGCTACGAGGGGCACCCGGTATCAGCCGCCAGCCATATGCTGAAAGGCTACCAGGCAGTGTACAGTGCGACTGCTGTGGAACGGCTGATAAAGGCCGGTGCCATCATTATTGGTAGCACCAACTGCGACGAATTTGCCATGGGCAGCACCAACGAACACTCGGCTTTTGGGCCGGTGCGCAATGCGGCCGATACTGAGCGGGTACCGGGTGGTTCATCGGGCGGGGCTGCTGTAGCTGTGCAAGCAGGCCTTTGCATGGCCAGCCTGGGTAGCGATACCGGCGGCAGTGTGCGGCAGCCTGCTGACTACTGCGGAGTAACCGGCCTGAAGCCCGGCTATGGCCGCATCAGCCGCTGGGGGCTTATTGCCTATGCCAGTTCGTTTGATTGTGTTGGCATTCTGGCAAATTCGGTAGCTGATGTGGCCCTCATTTACAACCAACTGGCCGGCCCCGATGGAAAAGACAGCACGGCTGATACCACGACGCCACCCCAGGTAGACCTGCAAACCATGGACAAGGCCTCTGCCTATCGGCTGGCCTACCTGGCACCTACCATGGATACCGAAGGGCTGGATCCGGAGATCAAAACTGCCATTGAAAAAACGCTGGCACAGCTGCAGGCCAAAGGCCATAAGGTAGCTGCGGTGCCGTTTCCGCTGCTCGAATACATTGTGCCCACCTACTATGTGCTGACCACGGCCGAGGCTAGTAGCAACCTGGGGCGCTTCGATGGAATCCGCTATGGGCACCAGGCGGCCGGTCAGCCCGACGATTTAACAGCCTTTTACCGCCGCAACCGCAGTGAAGGTTTTGGTAAAGAAGTGCAACGCCGCATTATGCTGGGCAGCTTTGTGCTAAGTGCGGGCTACTACGATGCCTACTTTACCAAAGCGCAGCAGGTACGCCAACTGCTGGTAGATGCTACTGCACAGATTTTCAAGGAGTTCGATGCCATTATAATGCCGGTAAGCCCTCACGTAGCCCCAAGGTTGGGCGAGGCTACCGCCGACCCTATTGCCATGTATATGGCCGACATCTTCACGGTATTTGCCAACCTGACCGGCGTACCCGCCCTGGCCGTACCGCTGTACCGGCACAGCAGCGGCCTGCCCTTTGGCCTGCAAGTGTTGACCAACCGGGGCGAAGAAGTACTTTTGCACCAGCTCGGCGCCTACCTCGAAGATCATTTTGCAAGGCGCTGACACTTGTCTATTTGCGCATGCGGCTTTCTTTCTCCATATCATTTTTGCTGGCAGGCCTGCTGCTATGCAGTACTGCTATGGCGCACTTTATTGGCCCCGATGAAGGCAACAAGACAGATACCGCCAGCCGTCAGGCCGCCAGTGCTTCGCTACAAGACAAAGGTTTCAAAGACCTGTTTGGCCCGGCCGGCTACAACCCGGCTACACCATACGCCACCCAGCTCAATCCGCAGGTGATGCCCTTTGTGGAAGACTACCTGAAGCGCCACGAGAAGCACCTGCAACAAATGAAAGGCTGGGCGGGCCCCTATTTTGACATGATGGACCGGGTGCTGGGCAGCTATGGCCTGCCCCGGGAGCTGAAGTACCTGGCGTTAATAGAAAGCAACCTGCGGGCCACCGCCCTTAGCTGGGCCGGTGCTGTGGGCCCCTGGCAGTTTATGCCGGCTACCGGCCGCCGCATGGGCCTGGTGGTAAGCAGCCGGATAGACGAACGAACCGACTACCTGAAAAGCACCCACGCCGCTGCCCGCTACCTGCGGGAGCTATACGATGAACTGGGCGACTGGCTGCTGGTGATAGCTGCTTACAACGGTGGGCCCGGCAATGTGAATGCAGCCATCCGCAAAGCCAACAGCCGTAATTTTTGGCAGCTGCAGTACTACCTGCCGCAGGAAAGCCGCAACCACGTTAAAAAATTCATTGGCACGCACTACATCATGGAAGGCACGGGTGGCCAAACCACCAGCACCAAAGCTGAATGGGCAAAGCACCAGCAAAATATGGCGGCACATGTGCAGCAGGCACAAACGAATATACCCGCCGAAATACTAGCCAATACCAACACCACGGAAGTGCAGGGGCGCTACCACTCGGTAGTAGTGGCCACTGCGCTGAATATGGATATCGTGCTCTTTAACCAATTGAACCCGGGCTTTGATGCGCTGGTAAACAGCGAGAAGGGATACACCCTCCGGCTTCCCAACGATAAGCTGGAGGTTTTCAAGGTGAACCGCTTCAATATCCTTTACCAAAGTGTCATCAACACGATGCGTAGTGCCGGCCAGCAACAAGGTTATCCCGCCGAAAAGCCGGCAGCCGGTGGCAAAAGCCCGGCAGCGCCTGCTGGCCATTGATCGCATCCGCCGATCTTTTCCTAAAGTTTTCTCTCCATTTTAATGGCTGGCACCTGCCTGCAGCACCTGCACAATGGCAGCAGCCTTCAGCAAGCACTCTTCGTACTCCTGCTCGGGCTGGCTGTAGTAGGTAATACCGCTGCCTACATGAAAGCTGAGCGTATGGCTGTCTTCGAAATAACGCATGCTGCGGATCACCACATTGAAATCGAAATCGCCATTGGGGGCGATATAACCCACTGATCCTGAAAACAACCCACGTGGTGTGGGCTCGTAAGCCTGTATCAGCTCCATCACCCGCTTCTTAGGCGCCCCGGTCATGCTGCCCATGGGAAAAGTAGCCCGGATGATATTGCTGAAAGATAGATTGGGCCGACAAATCCCCTCAATGGTGGAAATCATTTGATGCACCTGCGGGTAGCTGTACACGCCAAAAAGCTCGGTTACCTGCACACTGCCCGGTTCGCAAATACGTCCCAGGTCATTGCGCACCAGGTCTACCACCATCACATTTTCGCTGCGGTCTTTGCTGCTGGCGAGCAGCGCCGCTTTGGTGTCTGCATCGGCTTTGTCATCGTCCAGCACTCGCCGGGCAGTGCCTTTTATGGGCTGGCTAATGAGCTGCTGGCCGGTACGGGTAAGGAACCGCTCGGGGCTGGCACAAGCCAGGTGCGCCTGCCCCAACTTGTAGTAGCAGGAAAAAGGGTTGGGCGACAAACGAGCCAATCTTTCGTACAGGCTCCGGCCCTCGGCGCTTACGTGTGTGGCTACAAACTCCTGACAAAAATTGATTTCGTAGCAATCGCCCCGGCGTATATGCCGGCGCAGCTGCGCTATTGCCTGCAGATACGCCGCACGGGATAACACCGGAACTGCCGCCACCGGTCGGCTGCCAGTTTGCGCAGCATCATTGGTTTGCTGTTCGCTACGAATTTGTTGCCATGCATCCTGTGCAGCTGCGGCTGAGGGTGCGTACAGGACACATTCGGTGGCAGTACATCTTAGCACATATTGTGGCGCTACAAGACTAAGGTGACCGAATGCATCGGCCGGCAGCGGTTCATCGGCAAGTTGTTCTTCTATAAACTGGTGCAAACCATACCCCAAATGGCCAAACAGCCACTGACCCCGATGATCGACTATAAACTTATCCAACGCCTGCCAGGGATTGGCTGGATGCTCCTGCCAATGCCAGGCTGCAACCTCACCGGCTGCCACCAGCAGTTCCTGCCGGTGCAAGGCTTGCTGGTAGCCATGATTATCTAAAAAACAACAACTGTTGAACCGGCTTACCCAGCTCAACAGTTGCGATTTTAGTACTTCGAAATCGGTTATCGGAAAAGAGACGCTAACCTGCATGTATTGTTGGCAGCCAGCTCGCTAAAGCGGCTTGCTTAAAAATCGTCGTCATCATCAAAGCCATCTCCCCCATCGCCAAACAGGTCGTCGAATTCATTCATGTCTTCGTCAAACTTGAAATCCTCCTCTTCATCCTCGCCCTTTTTGCCTCCCTTCTTGGCGCCGCCTTTTGGCAGATCAAATTCCTCGAAATCGGGGTCCCATTCCTCTTCCTCTTCTTCGCCCTCAGCTTTTTCCCAATCGTCTTCGTCTTCGGCTACATCGTCGTCCTCTTCTTCATCCTCCCCGTCTTTTGCGGCACGCCCCTTTTCAGGAGCATCATCATCGTCGTCGTCCTCGTCTTCCTCAGCGGCCTTTTTCTTGGCTGCATTTACCACTATGTTGCCTTCAGCATCCACCACCAGTTGGTGCTGCTGTTCCATTTCGATTATTGCCTCGTTGATGGCCATCCTGCAAAAAATTTGACGTGTAAAATTTGGGAGTCCACGCTATTTGACAAAAAAAACCTTGCCTTTTTTTTCGCTTGTCGCAAAGGGCCTGATCCACGGTGTGCCTGCCCTATAAGGCCACTATCTGATCGCGGCCGGGGCCATTGCTCACCCAGCAGATGGGCGCCCCAATCTGCTGATTGATGAAAGCGATGTACTCATGCACAGCGGCTGGCAATTCGGCTGGGGTTTTGCACACGCTGGTGTCGGTCTTCCAGCCATCAAACTGGCGCAGCGCGGGCTCCATGGCTACCCGGGTCATCTGGAAGGGCACCTGGTGGGTTTCCTCGCCGTTTACCTTGTAGCCTACACATACCTGCAGCGGGCTGAATTGGTCCAGCACATCGGCTTTGGTCATTACCAGTTTTGTCACACCATTAATCATGCAGGCGTAGTTCAGGGCTACCAGATCGATCCAGCCACAGCGTCGTGGCCTGCCGGTGGTGGCACCAAACTCATTGCCCGCTTTGCGCAGCGCTTCGCCGGTCTCATCGTGCAGCTCGGTAGGGAAAGGGCCGCCGCCAACACGGGTGCAATACGCCTTTGTAACGCCTATCACATCCTTGATTTTGGAAGGAGCCACGCCCAGCCCGCTGAGCACGCCAGCCGTTACGGTATTGCTACTCGTAACAAACGGGAAGGTACCAAAGTCGATATCGAGCATGCTGCCCTGCGCCCCCTCAGCCAGCACCTTTTGGCCAGCCGATATCTTTTCATTGATCCAGTATTCGCCGTCCACAATATTGAGCGTCCTCAAAAACTCGATGGCTTCAAAGAACTCCTCCTCCCAGCTACTGATGTCTTCGGTAAAATTGAAATTATCGAGCAAGCGCTGGTGTTTCAGGCGCAGCTTGATATAGTTGGTAGTAAAGTTTTTGTCGAGCAAATCGCCCACCCGCAGGCCATTGCGGCCTGTTTTGTCCATATAGGCCGGTCCAATGCCTTTCAGGGTTGATCCAATTTTACCCTCACCCTTCTGCATCTCACTGGCCTTGTCCAGGGCCCGGTGGGTGGGCAAGATCAGGTGGGTACGCTTGGATACAAACATATTGCGACGTACATCGGCACCAAAACGAGCCACTGCTTCGCACTCCTTTCGAAGTGTCACTGCATCCAGCACCACGCCGTTCCCGATTAAGTTGGCGGTATGTGGGTGAAATACTCCTGAGGGGATTTGGTGCAGTACTATTTTTTCGCCATTTACATACAGGGTGTGGCCAGCATTAGGGCCACCCTGAAAACGGGCGATGATGTCGTAATGAGGTGCAAAATAGTCCACTATTTTACCCTTGCCTTCGTCGCCCCACTGAAGGCCCAATAACACGTCGATCATGATTAGTTGAAACCGCTGTTGAGGTGCAAAAATAGGTGGTTGAAAAGGGACTGCTGTATTATTTTGACAGCAACTACAGGGCTTTTTTGCATCTGCCAGGGCGGCCTATTTACTGCAAAAAACCAGTTCTGCCAGCACAAAAAATCCCCGCAAGCGGCTGGCCTGCGGGGATTTGTGATCTGTAAGTAAGCAACTGCGGTTTACTCTTTGATCATACGCAGCACAGAGCGGTCATTGCTATTGCCCTGGATTTCCAGCACATAGATGCCCTTGGCCAAACCAGCCGTGTTGAGACTGAATTGGTTAGCACCGGCAGCAATCTGCTGATTGGTCTGCATTACTACCTGGCCACGGCTGTCGATTACCCGAATGGTAAGGCGGTCGCTGCCCACGCTTTGGAAGAGTACTTTGGCCACCCCGCCTACAGGGTTGCCCAGCAGCGATGCACCAATGTTTACCTTACCCGACTTCACAGTAGCTACCCGGCTGAAGGTGGCTGTGCCGTCCACGTCTTTCATTTGCAAACGATAGTAAACGGTACCATTATGCGGCAGGCGGCTCAGGTCATCGTTGAAGCCGTAAGAACGATCGGCGCTGCTATTGCCGGCTGCATTCACACGACCGATGGCTACAAAATCGGCACCATTCAGGCTCCGCTCTACTACAAACTGCTTGCTGTTTTGCTCAGAAGCAGTTACCCAGCGCAGTTCGGCACGGTCGCCCACCGCTTTGGCAGTAAAGTCCTTCAGCGTCACCGGCAGCAGGAAAGTGCTGGTTTGCAGGAAGAAGCCGCTGAAACCAACCACATTGAAACTTACCTCCCACTTGCTGCTGGCGGCATTCCACACAATGTCGGCATCCAGTGGATTGATAACCTCTCCGGCGCCAGCGTAGTCTGCGGGGTTGCCGGTACCGCCAGTGCTGCTACCGGCGAACTTCATGATTCTGATATTGCTGATACCTGAAAGGTCTGAAGGACCTGTTGGCAAGTCCTGCCCATTGGGTACTGCGTTAAAAGCATCGAAATCGGCCTGGGTGAAATAAAGCGTGACGCGACCCGTAGAGCCGCCGGCCGGTGTTATTTCGAAGTGGCGCTGGGCATACACGGTACCATTGAACGATTGAACGCTGGGGTCAACAAATGTTTGCACTGTCACGTTGCCAGTCACAGGCGTAGCACCATTAGGCAGTACTCTTGCCAAAATGGTACACTCTGTGCTACCCAGAGCAAACTGGTTGGTAGCCGAAACGCTCGTGATAGTAGCGGTTTGCGCACCGGCCACCGAGAGATCGCCGCACAGGCGGGCAATGCGGCTGCGAGATGCCCCATTGAAGGTGGTAAAGGCGCCTCCCACAACTATTTTACCATCGCTCTGAATGCCGAAGTTATTCACTTGAGAGTTTGCGCCGGTACCCGGTAGAAAATCTGCATCGGGTGTGCCAGTAGAGGTGAGCCCTACAACCCCTGAACGAGCCAGGCCATTGAAAAAGGTGAATGCTCCTCCCAACAAAATGCGGCCGTTGGACAGTACCCGGGCTGTAAAAACAGTACCAGTGGCACCGGTGCCAATATTGGTTGAAAATGTGCCATCGGTTGTGCCGTCGGTGTTTAGACGAACCACCCGATTGACACCGGCAGAATTAAATGCGGTAAAAGCACCTCCAATTACAATCCTGCCATCGGACTGCACAGCCACAGCTTCAACAGTACCTCCGGTAGCGCCAGTACCAATGTTTGTAGAGAAGGTAGCATCCAATGTTCCATCTGCATTTAGCCGGGCGATGCCTGATGAAGAAACACCATTGAAAGTTGTAAAGGCTCCCACTATGATAATTCTGTCGTCGCTCAGCACAGCCACCCGGTTGATTGTATTGTTTGCACCAGTACCAATGTTGGTAGTGAATGTTCCATCAAGGGAACCATCTGCATTCAAGCGTACAATGCGATTGGATGTTGTTCCATTGTAGTCGGTAAACTGCCCAACAGCAATGACTCTACCATCTGCTTGAATACCTATGCCGAATACACTACCGCCAAGGCCCGTACCAGCATTATGAAAGTATTGTCGATTGTGCCATCTGCATTCAGCCTGGCTATTCTTGCACGGTTAATGCCATTGTACTGAGTAAAAAACCCTCCGATCAAAACTCTACCATCCGCCTGTGTTACTATGCTTCGGACAGTGCCATTGGCACTGGTGCCCACAGTGAACCCGACGTCCAAAGTGCCATCAGCGTTCAATTGGCAGAAATTGTTTCTAGGGCTGCTGAATGAGCCACCAATCAAAATTTTTTGCCCACTGGTGATTGTAGTAGCGGACAGAAAACCACTAAGGCCGGAGACGCCTCCCCCAAATGTAGTTCCATCCAAAACGCCCCCTTGTGCACGTAACAGAGAAGGAAGCAGCAACAAAAAGGCACAGCAGAGTTTGAGTGAGTAAAGTCTTTTCATGACATGTTGATTAACTGTGGTGAAGGAATAGTGAAGTTGAGCTTGGGACGCCGCTCACCACTTGCACCCTGCCAGGCGCACCTTAGCACCGGGTGCCAATAGTCGCTCTAAGGGTTTAAGTAGATGTGCGTTTCAACAGCAACAATAAGCCGTTTTCAACACAAATGAAAGCCTTGTACCGGCCCTGGCTGTCAAGCGGCCGCCGGCTGGCCGTCAGGCGCTATTTCGCCCTGCATTAATGATGCCGAAAGAGCAGCGCATCACCAGCTTTTCGTATTTGGCCCGCAGCGGCGAATCCAACACCTGCTCTTCCATTTGGCGGAGTTGGGCCAGCCCATACTGCTGAATAGTGGCCAGTGGCAGCACAATGCGCTCCCGCATCTGTACACTCAGCTGCTCCACCGGGTAGTCGCCCATCAGGTCTTTGTGGCCGCTCAGCTGCAGCACCATGCGCCGCGTCAACTGGTACTCATCGTGTATCTGGTGCCATACTTTGCCGTACACCGCATGCTGGCCCAGATAGGCCGTGAGCGGGAAGAAGCACTTTTTCATGGCCATTTCGCAGTTATCGATCAGTGTTTTGAAAAACAGCGAATGCCGGTAAAGGCTTTCCACTTCGGCCCAGCGGCCGGCTTGTGCCAGGGCCTGCAGGGCGGTGCCCACGCCATAGTAGCCGGTCACATTTTGCTTTATCTGGCTCCAGGCCCCCACAAAAGGAATGGCCCGGAGATCGCTCAGCGACAACCGGGCTGTTTTTCCCCGCTTGGCCGGCCGGCTGCCAATATTGGTATCGGCATAAAAACGCAGTGGGCTGGCGCTACTCAGGTAGTCAAGAAAGTTTGGGTGATTGCGCAGCTGCATGTAGGCATCGTAGCCCAATTGGGCCAGTTCGGCCAGCAGTGCTTCTTCTTCTTTTTCCAGGGTGCTCAGCTTGCTGGCAAAAAGCGTGTTGCTAAGGCCTGCATTGATGAGCTGCTCCATGTTGAACTGCGCCGCATCGATAGTACCAAAATTGGAACTCACTGTTTGCCCCTGTATGGTCAGCTGTATTTCGCGGTTCGAAATGTTTTGCCCCATACTGGCATAAAACTTATGCGTTTTGCCACCACCCCGGCTGGGCGGACCACCACGGCCGTCAAAAAACAACACTTCCACATCGTATTTTCTCGATAGCAGTGTCAGCTCTTCCTTGGCTTTATAAATACACCAGTTTGCCATTAGATAGCCACCATCTTTGGTGCCATCGCTGAAGCCCAGCATAATGGTTTGCTGCTGACCCCGCTGTGCCAAATGCTGCCGGTACACCGGATGTGTATACAGCTGCTCCATGATGGCAGCTGCATGGCGCAAATCATCAATCGTTTCGAACAATGGTACAATATCAACCGACAGCGCCGAACGCTGCCAGCCGGCTATCTGCAACAAGCCAAACACTTCCATCACATGCAGGGCCGACTCGCAATGGCTGATGATATAGCGGTGGCAGCCCGCTTCTCCATTTAGCTGCTGTATGCGCTGCATCGCCTGCATCGAACGCACACAGTCTTGCAGCACAGCGTCCGACAACAGCTGCACATCGGCCACAGGAGGTTGCGCCAGCAGGTCCAGTTGCGCTGCCTCCGGCAGTTGTGCGTAGCCGGCCGGCATCAGCGCCCTGATGGACTGTGCATGAATGCCCGAGTCCTGTCGTACATCTATGCTGGCAAAATGCATCCCAAACACCTCTACTTTGTTGATCAGGTTTTCGACCAGGTGAATGAACAAGCCGTTGTGTTCGGTTTTCAGCCGATGCCGGATGCCCTGCAATACGTTCAATATATCGGCCTGTGTAAGGCTGCAGCTACCCGGCGACAGGAATACAGCTTTGTAGAGCTGCTTTTCCAGATCGGCCAGCGGCTGTGTGATGCCTTTGAACGTAAGGCGACGCTTCAGCTTTCGTACATCTAGATAGTAGCATTTCAGAATACTGGTGCGCAGCTCAGTAGCTACCTGTAGCGTAGTATCGGCTGTCACAAAAGGGTTGCCATCACGATCGCCACCGGGCCAAAAACCCAGGCGGATCACGGGGTTATCCTTGTCCAGCGCATAGCCCAGCTGGCGCTTCATAAAAAACAGGATGCGCCCCGCTGCCTGGTAAAATACATTCTCTAAAAACCACACCAAACTGATGGCCTCATCGTACGGCGTGGGCTTTTCCTTTTTCAGAAAAGGTGTTTTGCCCAGCTGCTGCAGGTACATGTTTACCTGGGCATTGTTGTCATCCTGTAGTGCCTTACTCAAATCGTTGATGATGCCCAACACCTCACCGGGATAGAACTGCGTGGGATGCGCCGTCAGCACCAGCCGGATACCAAAATGCTTGAGCAATTCCTGCAGTACCACCTGCTGTCCCTCCTGCTCCACTTTGGCCTGCAGTTGCTTCAGCGTGCCGGCTCCATTAAAGTCGTGCAGTTCTCTGAAAGCCGCATCTTCCAATGCATCAAACAGCACCACCTGTCGTTCGGCATATTGCACAAAGCGAAACAGCAAGTCGATGCGATCTTCCTCTGTTTTGTACTGGGTGTTTTTGGCAAAAAAGTCGGCGAGAATCTCTACCGGACTCAGTCCCTTTTCATAGCCCTCTTCACAATTGTGGAGCAGCAGGCTCAGCAGAATGCCGGTTTTTTCGATACGATGGAAAGGCAGGCTGGTAAACAGGCTGTTGAACAGCTGAAATTTTATACCTACTTCATTCCTGAAGCGTTCGAGTGTCGAAAGCGAGTATTGGTCCATAAATGGCAGTTGGGCTTCTATGGCGCACAATCGAATGGCTCAGGCAGCTCGCTAAACTAAGGAAAATGGCCCAATCACAACTGGCTGACTATCGGCCCGGTTCATCGGGTTCGTAGCGGTCTACACTTTCTATACCATTCAGCGCCTTCAGGCGTGCCACCAGTTCGTTCAGTTCTTCCTTGTCGTGCACATACACTTTGATGTTGCCTTCAAACAGGCCATCGTGGCTTTCAATGGTCAGTGCGTTGATATTGATGCGGAGGTCGCCGCTGATGATATTGGTGATCTTGTTGATCACTCCCACATCGTCCAGGCCTACAATGCGAATGCCGGTGAGGAAGGCAATGTCTTTGTTTTTAGCCCATTTGGTTTTTACCACCCGGTGTCCATAGTTGGCCAGCAGGCGGGCCGCATTGGGGCAGTTGATGCGGTGAATCTTCAGCCCCTCACCCGACGAAATAAAACCAAACACATCATCGCCGGGAATAGGCTTGCAGCAGTTGGCCAATGTGTACTTGATCTGGTCGCCCCGTTCGCCAAATATGATTAGCTCTGTATCCTTCGGCAAAGCCGGCTGATGCCGGAAAGCTTCGGGGTGCATTGGTGGCGCATCACCCTGTGGCCGCACCGGCTTGGGCAGCTCCAGCTTATCGCCCAGCACATGAAAGTCTTTCAGCTCCTTCAGGTCGGTAGCCTTGGTAGCAATGTTGTAAAACAAATCCAGCGACGAAGACAATTTGTAAAAAGCCACCAGCAGGTCAATATTATGCTGGCTGTTACCAGCCTTCATGCCCTCCAGCTTCTTTTGCAAAATGTACTTGCCGTCCTCGGCCACCTTTCGCTTCTCTTCTTTCAGCGCATCTTTTATGCGGCTTTTGGCTTTGGCAGTTATCACCAGGTTCAGCCAGTCTTCGTGCGGCTTTTGCTTACTGCTGGTAATGATTTCTATCTGATCGCCACTGCGCAACTTGTGGCCGATTGGTACCAGCTTGTGGTTCACCTTGGCACCAATGGTTTTGCTGCCAATAGCTGTGTGAATGCTGAACGCAAAATCCAGCGCCGAGCTACCCGCCGGCAGCATTTTTACATCGCCTTTGGGGGTGTACACATAAATCTCTTCGGCCAAAAAACTGGTCTTGAAATCGTTCAGAAAATCGACCGTGTCGGTATCCTGTGTGCTGATGACGTCGCGTATTTGCTCAAACCATTTATCAAAGCGGTCTTCTGTAGGCGAGCCCTCTTTGTATTTGTAGTGGGCAGCCAGGCCACGTTCGGCTATTTCGTTCATGCGGCGGCTGCGCACCTGCACCTCCACCCACTTGCCCTGCGGCCCCATCACGGTGGTGTGCAGGGCCTCGTAGCCATTGGCCTTGGGGCGGCTCAGCCAGTCACGCAGTCGCTCGGGCTGCGGCTGGTACTCGCTGGTGATGATGCTGTACACCTTCCAGCAGTCGGCTTTTTCGTGCTGCGGTTCCGAGTCCAGCAGCACCCGTATCGCAAACAAGTCGTACACCTCCTCAAAGCTCACCCCCTTCTTTTTCATCTTGTTCCAAATGGAGTGAATGCTTTTCGGCCGACCGTATATCTCAAACTGCAGGCCACTCTGCTCCAGCTTTTCTTTCAGCGGCCGTATAAATTCGTTGATGTACCGGCTGCGCTCCCGCTTGGTTTCGGCCAGCTTTTGCGCAATGTCGCGGTAGGCGTCGGGCTCCATGTACTTCATCGACAGGTCTTCCATCTCCGTCTTAATGGCGTACAGACCCATGCGGTGCGCCAGCGGCGCATACACCCACACCGTTTCGCTGGCTATCTTCAGTTGCTTCTCCCGCTTCATACTGTCCAGCGTCCGCATATTGTGCAGGCGGTCGGCCAGTTTTATCAGTATCACCCGCGGGTCATCGGTCAGGGTCAGCAGTATCTTCTTAAAGTTTTCGGCCTGCTGGCTGCTGCTGGTGTCTATCACGTTGCTGATCTTGGTCAGCCCGTCTACTATCCTCGCTATTTCGGTGCCAAATTCGCGGCTCACATCTTCCAGTGTCACCTCGGTATCTTCCACCGTATCGTGCAGCAGGGCACATATGGTGCTGCGCACCCCCAGTCCTATTTCCTCCACACATATCATGGCCACCGCCAGCGGATGAAAAATGTATGGTTCGCCACTTTTGCGCCGCATGGTTTTGTGCGCATCGGCGGCTATCTCAAAAGCATGGCGCAAGGTTTCGCGGTCACCGGGCTTCAGCTTGGGCTTCAGCACCCGTAGCAGCGCCCGGTATTTGCGCAGTATCTCCTTCTTCTCCTGCTCTTCGTTCAGGTCGTATGTCTTGGCTATGGCGGCGGTCGTTTCCAATGCGGTGCAAATTCAGCTGGTCATCAATAGGTGGTGGTGCAAGGCGGCATCAAAATACAACAGGACAGACCCGTCAACAGTTGCGCTGCGCAGGGGCTGTGGGCAGCGGTGCAGGTCCCGGCAGTTGTTCGCTCCCTTTCGGGCTCGCTGTCGCTCGGCCCTGCGGGCCAGGCCCTGCAGGCAGCGCAGCCCATCGCCGGTGTGCACGGCCTGGCAGGGTGTCGTTTCTTTCGATGCTGGTGCTAAAGATAAGGCAGCCAGCGGCCTACAGGTCCTCCTCCCGCTCCAGCATCAAAATGGCGCTTTGCGGCACAATGTAGTAGCGTTCGCCTTCGTACATCACCTCGGTGGCACCACTCAGCAAAAAAATGGCCAGGTCGCCTTCCCGCACCTGCAGCGGAATGTACTTTACCTGCTCCTCTTCGGCCTTCCACGGCTCATCATCGGCCGGTACCGGTATGGCGTAGCCCGGGCCGGTTTTTATCACGTACCCCTGCTGTACCTTCTCCTTTTCCTGCACACCTGGCGGCAGGTACAGGCCACTGGCCGTGCGTTCGTCGGGCTTGCTCGGGCGCACCAGCACCCGGTCGCCTATCACTATCAGCTTTTTCAGTCGGTTATCTGGCGTTAGCAACATATCAGTTCCACTTTTTATGGTTTCGTCCGTCGCAAATTTCATGCATTTGGCCCTGCCAGCTTCCAAAATGGCAGCTGGCATGCCGCTTGTACCGGTGCGGCACCTAAGCGCCTCATTAACAATTTATTGGACGACCACCCGGTTATTTCTATTTTTATTTGTACAAATCGCTACCGATTATGGAAACCCGCAAATACAAAATACTGCTGTGCGAAGACGATACCAATCTTGGCATGGTGCTGAAAAACTACCTGGAGCTGAACGACTACGACGTAACCCTGGAGCGGGACGGCCGCCTTGGCCTGGCTGCTTTTCAGCGTGAAAAGTTTGATATCTGCCTGCTGGATGTGATGATGCCCAACATGGACGGC
>CANHEC010000008.1 GCA_947459455.1 Chitinophagaceae bacterium | reverse complement strand
GGGGTATCGATGGGGCCCTGCCAAAGTACGTAGCGCAGTTTGGCAGCGGTTGGCTGGCTCAGCAGCCACTGGTCGGCGGCCAGCATCATGCGGATGCCTGCTTGCTTGCTCGTTACTACCCCCTGAAACTCATCGCCGAGGGTGACCGTGAGCGGAGAAAGCACGGAGGTGGCAAACTGCTCATTGAGGGCTGCCACCAGCTGTGTCAACAGTTGGGCCAGCGCCTTGCCGGGCTGGCGGCTACTGCCCACTACATCGGCCATGAGTATCCAATGCTGTATTCCATTGCTCATTTCGTGCAATTTAGTCTTTATTGCATAAAAGATGCAATAAAATTATTCATTGCATGAAATTTGCAATTAGCTGCGCCGCTCGGCTGCTGCCAGTGTGTTCATCATAAGGGCGCCAATGGTCATGAGGCCTACGCCGCCCGGCACCGGCGTGATCCAGCTGCTTTTGGGGGCCACGCTCTCAAAGTCTACATCGCCCTTGATAGCAAAGCCTTTCTTTTTGCTGGCATCGGGTACGCGGGTAATGCCCACGTCTATCACTACGGCGCCTTCCTTGACCATATCGCCGGTGAGAAACCCGGGGCGACCCAGAGCGGCTACAATGATGTCGGCCTGCAGGGTCAGTTCTTTCAGGTTGGCGGTTTTGCTGTGGCACACAGTCACCGTACAGTTGCCATAGGGCAATTGGCTGCTCAGCAAAATGCTCATGGGGCGGCCAACGATGTTGCTGCGGCCTATCACCACAGCATGCTTGCCGGTAGTGGGTATCTGAAAATGCTCCAGCATGAGCATGATGCCGTAGGGTGTAGCAGGAATAAAGCTTTCCAGCCCCTGCACCAGCCGGCCCACGCTTACCGGGTGAAAACCGTCTACGTCTTTGCTGGGGTGAATGGTTTCAATCACTTTGGCTTCAGAGATATGCTTGGGCAGCGGTAGTTGCACCAGTATACCATCTACGTCGGGGTTGTCGTTCAGCTGCTGTATGTGCTGCAGCAGGGTGGCCTCGTCGGTGCTGGCGTCCAGCCGCAGCAGGGTCGATTGAAAGCCTAGTTCTTCGCAGGTTTTCACCTTGCTGGCCACATAGGTTTCGCTGGCACCGTCGGTGCCTACCAATATGGCTGCCAGGTGCGGCGCTTTCAGGCCTTTGGCTGCTCTTGTTTGTACCAGTTGTGCTACTTTCTGTTTGATGGCCGCCGAGGCCAGTTTTCCATCCATCAATTGCATGGCGCAAAAGTAAGGCATGGCGGAAGGAGGAATGAGGAATGATGATTTTGGAATGATGATTTCGGAATGATGAATTTGGAAGGCGGAAGGCTGAGGGCTGAAGGCTAAGGCTAAGGCTAAGGCTAAGGTCAAGGTTAAGGTTAAGGTTAAGGTTAAGGCTAAGGGTGGGGTCGTTACCGATGAATGCTTTTCGAGGTATCAAATCTCAAATCTCGAATCTTGCATCTCGAATCTGAATCAAAATCTTAATCCTCGTCGCCTTTGCTTTTGCCCTATTTTCACGCCAAACCACTGCTGGTGAGAACCTTACTGCTCCTTTGTAGCCTGACGCTGGCTGTACAGGCATCAGCGCAGGCCATTACCCAACCCGTTTCGGCCCGCTACCTCGGTGTATTTGCCTACTCCGATCAGCAGGGCGATGCCTTTGCTGCCCGGGTCAATCCGGCCTCGCTGGCGGGGCTGCAGCAGAGCCAGGCCGGCGCTTACGCCGAGCGTCGTTTCATGCTGCAAGATCTCAACCTGTTTCAGGGCGCTGTAGCCCTGCGTACCAATAGCGGCACGTTTGGTCTGCACGCCGGCTACTTCGGTTTTTCGCAAAGCAATCAATCGGCCCTCAGCCTGTCGTATGGTCGCCGGGTTGGCAAAATCATCGATGTGGGTGCCAGCTTTCACTACCAGCAGCTCAGCCAGGCCAGCATTTACGGCAGTGCCAATGCCATTACCGGTTCGGCGGGTATACTGCTGCACCTGGGCAGCCGGGTACATGCCGGCGCCAGCGTGTACAATCCCATCAGGGCCTCGTGGGGTGGCACGCAGGAGGAGCGCCTGCCCATGCGCTACGGTTTTGGTCTGGGCATGGATGTAAGCGATCAGCTGTTTTTGGGTACCGAAATCATCAAAGAAGAAAACCTGCCCATCGATGTGCAGGCGGCCATCCACTACCGGTTTTTGCCCCAGTTTTTTGTGCGGGCCGGTGTGGCCACCCAAACGTCCAACTTGTTTGCAGCGCTTGGCTTCAACCTGCCGGCCTTTCGCATTGATATAGCTACCAGCTACCACCAGCAGCTGGGCTGGAGCCCCGGGGTGCTGCTGCTGGCACGTTTTGGAAAATCGAAACCCGATACGCAAGCGCCACAGCCATGAGGTATGCATTCATTTTGGGGGTGCTTTGCTGGCTGTGCACTGTGGCACAGGCCCAGGTAGAACCGGTAAACCCCGTGGTGGAGCAGCAGCTGGAAAATCAGGCCGAGGCTGATGAAGCTGAAACCGAAGACGACAGCTACCTGCAGCAGCTGCAGCAGTTTGGCCGCCGGCCGCTCAACCTCAACACGGCTACCGAGTCCGACCTGCAGCCGTTCCGCTTCCTCACCGATCTACAGATTCAAAACTTTCTGAAATACCGCCGCCTGGCTGGCAACCTGCTCAGCATTTTCGAACTACAGGCGGTGCCTGCCTGGGATGTGGAAACCATCAACCGGCTGCGGCCCTATGTGCAGGTAGGGCCGGCAGTAGGTGCGGTCGATGATTTTTTCAGCCGCTTCAGTGGCGGCGACCACTCGCTGCTGATGCGGGTGAGCCAGGTGCTGGAAAAGCAACGCGGCTACCTGCCCAAAAACGATACCACCGGCCCCAACTACCTGGGCGGCCCGCAGCGCCTGCTGTTTCGCTACAAATACGTGTACAAAAACCTGCTGCAGTTTGGGGTGCTGGGCGAAAAAGATCCCGGCGAGCAGTTTTTCAAAGGCGCCCAGCGCAATGGATTCGATTTTTACAGCCTGCACCTTTTTGCCCGCAATCTGGGTAAGGTCAAAGCCCTGGCCCTGGGCGATTTTACGGTCAATCTGGGGCAGGGGTTGCTTACTTACCAGTCGCTGGCTTTTCGCAAAAGCGTGGATGTGATGAACATCAAGCGCCAGACCGAAACGTTCAGGCCCTACAACAGCCCCGGCGAAATCAACTTTATGCGGGGTGCTGCCATCACCGTAGGCGGGCAGCGCTTGCAGCTATCGGTATTTGGCTCCAGCCGCCGCGTATCAGCCAATGCCGTAGTCGATAGCCTCAACTTCGAAGACTTTGTGAGCAGCCTGTCTACCAGCGGTTTTCACCGCACCAATGCCGAGGTAGATGATCGGTACAACATTACCCAAAATGCGGTGGGTGGCCGCCTGGCCTACCGCAGCAAGGGGGGGCTGCTATTGGCAGCCAATGGCATTCATTACCAGCTGAGCAAGCCGCTGCAGCGAGATGATGCGCCGTACAACAATTTTCAGTTTCGGGGGCGCCAGCTCACCGGCATCAGCGGCGAGTATGCCTACACCTACCGCAACCTGCACGTGTTTGGCGAACTGGCTTTCAATCCCGGCGGCGGCAAGGCTTTTCTCAGCGGCCTCATGGCCAGCCTCGATCCGCGGGTCGACTTGTCGCTACTGGTGCGCAGCATCGACCGCGACTATCACAGCATCAATGGCAACGCCTTTACCGAAAGTACCCAGCCCATCAATGAGCGGGGCGTCTACATGGGCATTTCGGTGCGGCCGGTGCGGGCCATCCGCCTCGATGCATATGCCGACTTCTACCGCTTTCCGTGGCTCCGCTTTCGGGTAGACCGGCCCAGCAGCGGCAAAGATTTTGTGACCCAACTGACCTGGAAGCCCAACAAAGTGGTGGAAGTGTACACCCGCCTGCGCCACGAAACCAAGGCCATCAACTACAGCAATACCGATTTGGCCTACCAACTAACAGAGGATGTGCCCCGCGTAAACTGGCGTACCCAGGTAAGCTACAAGCTCAGTAGGAGCGTGACGGTAAGGGCCCGCACCGAAATGGTGTGGTACGACCGTGGCGGTCAGCAGGCCGAAGAGGGCTTTTTGCTGTATGCCGACTTTTTTTACAAGCCCATGATGAAGCCGCTGTCGCTGAATGCCCGCCTGCAATACTTTGAAACCGATGGTTATAACAGCCGCCTGTACGCTTACGAAAATGATGTGCTGTACAGCTTCTCCATTCCGCCGTTTGCCGATCATGGCTATCGCACCTATTTCAATGCCAACTACGATTTCAGCAAAAAGCTGACCGCCTGGTTCCGCATAGCCCGCACTTTTTATACCAACCAATCCACCGTCGGGTCAGGCAACGATGAAATCAACGGCCCCGGCCGCACCGACTACCGCCTGCAGTTCCTGTTCAGGTTTTGATGCGGGGAGCGGGAGAGCAGTGAATTGGTTGATATTTCGGTACGTTTGCTGCCCATCTAAATCATTCTGCTACTATGCAAAACGACAATCCCAATCAGCTCAACATAGAAATCACCGAGGAAATTGCCGAAGGCCAATATGCCAATCTGGCCATCATTACGCACAGCCACGCCGAGTTTGTGATCGACTTTGTAAACGTGATGCCTGGCACGCCCAAAAGCAAGGTGAAAAGCCGCCTCATCATGACGCCGCAGCATGCCAAGCGCTTCATGAAAGCACTGGCTGAAAACATTGGCCGCTTCGAAGCAGCCCATGGCGAAATACAAGACCTCGAGCAGGTGGAAATTCCCATGAATTTCGGCGGCCCCACTGCGCAGGCCTGATCGTGGTAGCCGCAGTATCTTTTGTTGGATACCAGCAGCAGTTTTTCATGGCAGCCTGGTTGCGTCGCAATCACTTCACCAGCTGTTTTCCATGGCATCAGCAAGTGCCGCAGCACTCAGCCATGTATCCATCGTTTTGAACTGTATACAAAAAAGCATCTGCTAACCTTCAGGCTTGGCAGATGCTTTTTTTCTTTTTAGAGCGATTTTATTTGATCGCCGCAATGCCGGGCAGCACTTTGCCCTCAAAGTACTCCAGCATAGCGCCGCCACCGGTGCTTACGTAGCTTACTTTTTCAGCAAAGCCAAACTGGTTCACAGCCGCTACACTATCGCCACCGCCCACCAGGCTAAAGGCGCCAGCCTCGGTAGCTTCAGCCACAGCTGTTGCTATCACTTTGGTACCATGCTGAAACTTTTGCATTTCAAACACGCCCATCGGGCCATTCCACAGTATGGTCTTCGAGGCTTTGATTACTTTGGCAAATTCATCGCAGGCGATGGGGCCAATATCCAGGCCCATCCAGCCATCCGGAATGGCGTTGCTGGGAGCTGAGGAGGTATTGGCAGCCGCGTCAAACTTGTCGGCTATCAGGCTATCGCCCGGCAGGTGAATGCACACGCCTTTGGCTTCGGCCTTGGCAATGATGTCGCGGGCCGTTTCCAGCCGGTCTTCTTCGCAAAGACTATTGCCTATCTGGCCGCCCATGGCCTTCATGAAAGTGTAGGCCATGCCACCGCCAATAATGATGTCGGTTGCACGTTCGAGCAGGTTTTCAAGAATCAGAATTTTGTCGCTCACTTTGGCACCACCAATGATGGCGGTAAAGGGGCGATCGCTTTTGTGCAATACTTTTTCGGCAGCACTCACTTCGCCTTCCATCAGCAGGCCAAACATTTTTTTACCGGCCTCAAAATAGTCGGCAATGATGGCAGTGCTGGCATGTGCCCGGTGAGCCGTGCCAAAGGCGTCGTTCACATATACATCGCCCAGCTTGCTCAGCTTTTCAGCAAAGCCACGGTCGCCTTTCTCTTCTTCTTTGTAAAAGCGCAGGTTTTCCAGCAGCAGTACTTCGCCCCCCTTCAGCATGCTGGCGGTCAGGTAGGCCTGTTCGCCTATGCAGTCGTCGGCAAAAAACACCTTGGTATCGCCGCCCAGCAGTTGCTGCAGGTGGCTCACCAGGTGCTTCAGCGAGTACTTGGCTTCGGGTCCCTCCTTGGGGCGGCCCAGGTGGCTCATTAAAATCACACTGCCACCATCGGCCAGTATTTTTTTGATGGTGGGCAGGGCGGCCCGCATGCGGTTGTCGTCGGTAATGGCTTGTGTTTGCTTGTCCAGCGGTACGTTAAAATCAACGCGGATCAGGGCTTTTTGCCCCGCAAAATTGTGTTGTGAAAAGGTACTCATGGTATTTCGATTGGTCTGTTTCGTGGTTCGGGGCCAGCTGTTATCGTTGGTGAAAGTTCGATGGAGAAATCACTTTCGTTTCTCCTGCAGCATGTCGCGGCTTTCGATTATTTTAATCATTTGTTCTATACAGTCGCGGTTGCGTTCAAAGCGGTTGGGCGTTTCCAGCAGTTGTATCTCTCGTAGGGCGCCGCTCAGGTATTGGTAGCCTTTTACTGCCGCGGCCGAGTCATAAAAACATTCGTTCCAGTCGTCCAGCTCGGTAGAGTAGGCCATGCGTACCCCATTGCTGTACTCCATCAGGATGGGCCGCGGAAACCAGGCGGTGGGCATGGTAGCTACCTGCTGTTTTTCGGCGTAGCTCCATACGGCTTCCAGAAAGCGCAGGTACTTCAGTACCCGTCCCCTGATAGCCGACAGGTCTTCTTCCTGCTGCGGCTTTTCACGCCAGGCATTCACATCCGGCGAAAACGGATCGGGATCAGGCTTGCCACCGGGTGCTGTTAGCACCATCGTAGCCTCCAGCGCTGCGGGTGGTGCCAGCGGTTCCCGATAAATCCTCACCTTCATTTCTTTGGGCGATTGTACCTGGTAGCGCCAATAAGCATCTATGGCCTCCAACTTCCCTTTTTTAGGCTTTAGTTGTATGGTTTGCGTATTGGCGTCCTCTGTCCATTTGCCGTAGTTGTAGCCGCCGGGGCCAAAAAAGGCATAACTGCCATCGCGGTAAAACTTGATAACGCGGCTGGCGTCGCCCAAATCAAGGCCACTGGCAGTCACATATTTCTTGCTTAGCCAGGCCTGCTCCAGTTTGAATTTGTCGGTACCGCCACTACAAGCTGTTAGCAGTAGGCTCATAAAAACAACGGGGCCACCGATGTACCGGTAGCCCCGCTGATATTTTGTTGAAGTACTTTTCATTATTTGCTGATAAGACCTGCAAAATAATGTACGGTACGCACCAATTGGCTCACGTAGCTCATTTCGTTGTCGTACCAGCTCACGGTACGTACCAGCTGGGTGTCGCCTACCGTTTGTACACGGGTTTGAGTGCCGTCGAACAGGCTGCCGTAGCGGATCCCAATGATGTCGCTGCTCACAATTTCGTCTTCGGTGTAGCCAAAGCTTTCGTTGGCAGCAGCCTTCATGGCGGCATTTATTTCGTCTACGGTTGTCTTTTTTCCTAGTATCACTGTCAGCTCCGTCAGCGAGCCAGTGAGGGTGGGAACCCGCTGGGCGCTACCGTCCAGTTTGCCTTTCAGGCTGGGCAGTACCAGGCCAATGGCTTTGGCAGCACCGGTGCTGTTGGGCACAATGTTTTGAGCGGCAGCACGTGCCCGGCGCAGATCACCCTTGGCATGCGGCGCATCCTGGGTATTCTGGTCGTTGGTGTAGGCATGCACGGTGGTCATCAGACCGTTTACAATGCCAAACTGATCTTCCAGTACCTGTGCCATGGGGGCCAGGCAGTTGGTAGTGCAGCTGGCGCAGCTGATGATGGTTTCGCTGCCATCGAGAGTACTGTGGTTTACGTTGAACACGATGGTCTTCAGGTCGCCGGTGGCAGGCGCTGAAATCACCACTCGCTTGGCGCCGGCTGTCAGGTGGGCTTCTGCCTTGGCCTTATCGGTAAAGAAACCGGTGCACTCCAGCACCACATCTACATCGTGGCTACCCCAGGGAATGTCGGCCGGATTTTTTTGTGCATAGATCTTGATGACATCACCATTCACGGTAATGCTGTCGTCGCCGGCCGAAACTTGTTCTTCAAAACGGCCCTGTGCGCTGTCGTACTTCAGCAGGTGTGCCAGGGTTTTGGGGCTGGTCAGGTCATTGATGGCTACTACATCAATGCCTTCCATATTATAAATCTGGCGAAAGACCAGGCGGCCAATTCTGCCAAAACCGTTGATAGCAACTTTAACTGTACTCATGGTTAGAAGGTGTTTTTAAAATGCGTGGCGAAGGTAACCGATTGATTTCATTCGTGAAATGACATTGAACAGGTTAAAAAAACGCAGGAAGGCAAAAAAAAATTTGGCGAAAAATGCCCGACGCCTATTTTTGCGCTCCCAATCCGAAAATGGCTCGTTGGTCAATCGGCTAAGACGCCTCCCTTTCACGGAGGAATGACGGGTTCGATTCCCGTACGGGCTACGAAGTAAAAGCGCTGACACTGTCGGCGCTTTTTTCGTTTCTGTACCTGTGGCCTTGTGTAGTGCCAAACGGTGGCCAGCGCTTTTTTCAGCTATCTTGGCATTTCAATTCATTGGGCATGAAGCGTTGCTGTCTGTTTGTTTCGCTGGCGCTATTACTGGCTTTTTTTTCTTCTGCTGGTCAGTCGCTGAAGGGTACTCGGGTACTCGTGTTTTCTAAAACCAAAGGTTTTCGGCATGCCTCTATATTGCAGGGCAAAGCGCTATGGCTGGAGTTGGCAGCCAAGCATCGCTTTATTGCAGACACTACCGAAAATGCAGAGGATTTTAGCGAGGCCAATTTGGGCCGCTACCAGGCGGTGGTGTTTCTGAGTACCACCGGCGATGTACTGAACGATGCGCAGCAGCAGGCCTTTCAGCAATACATCAGAGCAGGTGGCAGCTTTCTGGGTATTCACGGAGCGGCCGATACCGAGTATCAATGGCCCTGGTACAACCAACTGGCTGGCGCTTACTTTCAGGATCACCCTAAGCCGCAAAATGCCAGTTACGTCAATTTGGATAGTACGCATCCTGCTACGCGTCATTGGCCTGCAGTTTTCAATCGGTTCGAAGAGATCTACAATTTCAAAGACCTGCAAAAGGACAAGTTGCGTTTTTTACTGGCCATCGATGAGTCGAGTTACGAAGGCGGCAACATGGGCACTTTCCATCCGATGGCATGGTGCCACGAGTTTGAAGGGGGGCGTGCATTTTATACCGCCCTTGGCCACCACCCCGAAACCTACGCCGATCCTGCGTTCAAGCAGCACCTGCTGGGGGCGCTTCAGTGGTTGGCAGGCAAATAGGGTAGTTGTTCCCTGATTTATCTCACTGTGTCAAGCCACGGGCATTCCTTATTTTGCACACCCGTTCATTAAAGTTCATTAAATCAATACAGTCAAGCAATGTCTACAAGCAATCAATTCCGTCCCGGTGTGTTGTGGGGCGATGAAGTGCAGCAACTGTTCGCCTTTGCCAAAGAGAAGGGCTTTGCGCTGCCAGCCGTCAACGTAACCGGTACGAATACCATTAATGCAGTATTGGAAGCGGCCCGCGAAGTACAATCGCCTGTCATCATTCAGTTCTCGCACAGCGGTTCACAATTCTTCATTGGCAAGGGCATCAAGAATACCAACGAAGCTGCTTCGATAGCGGGCGGCATCAGCGGTGCTCAATATGTACACCATGCCGCTAAGGCGTACGGAGTACCTGTTATTCTGCATACCGACCACTGCGCTAAAAAGATTTTGCCCTGGGTAGAAGGCCTGCTGGCAGCCGGCGAAGCACATTTCGAGAAGACCGGCACGCCGCTTTTTAGCAGCCACATGCTCGATCTGAGTGAGGAGCCAATCAAGGAAAATATCGAAATCAGCAGTAAGTTTTTGCAGCGCATGAGCAAGCTGGGTATGACGCTGGAGATAGAACTGGGTGTAACAGGCGGCGAAGAAGATGGGGTAGACAACACCCACGTTGAAAAGTCGAAGCTGTACACGCAGCCCGAGGAAGTAGCCTACGCTTACGAAGAACTGAAAAAGATCAGCCACCGCTTTACGGTAGCTGCTGCGTTTGGCAATGTGCATGGTGTGTACAAGCCGGGCAACGTAAAGCTGGAACCCAAAATTTTGCGTGACTCGCAGCTGTACATTCAGGAAAAGTTTGGCACTGGCGCCAATCCTGTTGATTTCGTATTCCATGGCGGCTCAGGCTCTACTACCGAAGAAATTCGCGAAGCCATTGGCTACGGCGTTATCAAAATGAACATTGATACCGATATCCAATGGGCCTTTTGGGATGGTATTCGGGCCTACGAAGCTGATAAGCATGGCTACCTGCAAAGCCAGATCGGCAACCCTGAAGGTGAAGACTCGCCCAACAAGAAGTACTACGATCCGCGGGTATGGCTGCGTAAGGGCGAAGAGAGCATGATAGCCCGCCTGCGCCACTCTTTCAGCGATTTGAATGCAGTGAATAGCCTGGCCTGACCAGGTATTGGTTTAGCCGCATTTTTCAATGAGCTCCATTGCCCCGCTGGCCGCCGGCCGGTTCGGGGCAATGGGCTTTTTATACACGCCTGTGCAATGACCAATGCAGCTGCGGCTGGCGATTTGGCTACTTTTACCGGCTCAATCGTGAAGTATGAACGTGTTTGAAGAATCGATCCAACTGCACAAGACCCTGCGGGGAAAAATAACGGTACGCAATAAAATGGATGTGCGTACCACCGACGACCTGGCCAAGGTGTACTCGCCCGGGGTGGCGGCGCCCTGCGAGGCCATAGCAGCTGATAAAAGCAAGGTGTACGACTATACGCTGAAAGGCAACTGCGTAGCCATCGTGACGGATGGTTCGGCAGTGTTGGGCCTGGGAAACATTGGCCCCGAAGCTGCCATGCCCGTGATGGAAGGCAAAGCCATGTTGTTCAAAAAATTCGCCGATATCGACGCATTCCCGATCTGTCTGGCGACGCAGGATACGGAGGAAATCATTAAAACGGTGCGCTACCTGGCACCCACTTTTGGCGGGGTCAATCTGGAAGATATTGCTGCGCCGCATTGTTTCGAAATTGAGCGGCGGCTGCAGGATATCGGCATTCCCGTTTTTCACGACGATCAGGATGGCACAGCTATCGTGGTACTGGCCGGTCTTATTAATGCGGCCAAACTGGTAGGCAAATCATTGTTCGACCTGAAGGTGGTGGTAAACGGTGCCGGTGCCGCCGGCACGGCCATTACCCGACTGCTGCGCTGCCAGGGCTATGCTGATGAACGCACCAGCTGCATTTCGGTAAAAGATGTAATAGCCTGCGATAGCAAGGGCATCATCAGCCGCCACCGCACCGACCTGAACGACGAAAAAGCGCAACTGCTGGACTACACGAACATGAACAACCTGGGGGGCAGCCTGCAGGATGCACTGAAAGGTGCCGATGTGTTTATAGGTGTAAGCAAAGGCAACCTGCTGACCGCCGCCGACGTGCAAACCATGGCCAACAACGCCATCATTTTTGCACTGGCCAACCCCATACCCGAAATAATGCCCGACGAAGCCAAAAAAGGAGGTGCTGCTATTGTAGGCACCGGCCGCAGCGATCTGCCCAACCAAATCAACAATGTGTTGGGCTTTCCCGGCATTTTCCGCGGGGCGCTCGATGCTCGTGCTACCCGCATCACGCCGGCTATGAAGCTGGCAGCGGCCTATGCCATCGCCGATCATTTGCGGGAGCCCTCTTTAGACCATATCATCCCGGCTACGCTCGATCCGGCAGTGGCACACCGAGTGGCCGAGGCGGTGCGGCAGGCAGCGCTGGCAGGCTAGTGCTGGCAGCTGGCTTGCATTTGTCGGGTAAAGGGGATAGATTAGGTTTTTCAAACAAACGTTACCAGCATGATGAGAAACCTGATTGCCGCCGTTGTGGCCGGCTTCCTGATTATGGCGTGGCAAACTGCCAGCCACACTTTTCTGAACCTGCATGCAGTGCAGGAAAAGTACACGCCCAACAATGCTGCTATTTTGGAAACACTGGGCAAGCAGCTGCCCGGCGAAGGCATGTATTTTTTGCCCGGCCTGCCACCCGGCACCAGCATGGAAGAGATGGAAAAAGTGCAAACCGCCTGGGCCGGCAAGCCATGGGCCGTGGTGAACTACAATACCAGCTTCAACACCAACATGGGCGCCAATATATTGCGAGGATTGGGCACCAACCTGGTGCTGGCGTTTGTATTGGTGTGGTTGCTCAGCAAAATGACCAATGCCGGATTCGGCACCATCTTGCTGGCGTCGCTCAGCGTGGGCTTTATGAGCTTTTGCTTTCAGCCTTACCCGGGTTTTATCTGGTACGAAACACCGGGCATTCGCATTGAACTGCTGGATAGTCTGGCCGCGTTTGGGCTGGCCGGGCTTTGGCTGGGCTGGTTTCTAACCCGCCGAAAAGCGTAACAGCTTCGCACATCTTTCTTTCAGCCGGCCCCGCAGCCGGCTTTTTTTATCCTTCGTTTTTTGCCCATAGTGTAAATGCCTTGCGGCCACCAGCTTTTTGCACTTACTTTTCAACCTATCTTTTTCCTCACCCCCAAAAACTGCTTTTCCGGCATGAAAATTTTTGCTCGCCCTTTGCGGTATCCGCTGTATTTATTGGCAGCCGCTGCTTTGTTACTATTAGGCACCACGGCCTTTGGCCAAGGTACCCGACTGTTGCGCCAGCCCTCAGTACACGGCACGCAGATAGTATTTGCCTACGGCGCCGATTTGTGGATAGCTGATTTGAATGGAAATAACCTGCTGCGCCTTACCAGCACGCCGGCGGTGGAGTCCGACCCGCATTTTTCGCCCGATGGTAAATCGATTGCTTTTACCAGCAACCGCAGTGGCAGCAATGCGGTGTATGTGGTAAGCGCCAAAGGGGGCGAAGCCACCCGCCTGACCTGGCATCCCGCCAATTCGGTAGCCCGTGGCTGGACGCCCGATGGTGCCCGCGTATTGTACGCATCCGAACGTGAAACCGCACCAGCCACTTACATGCGCCTGTGGACCGTGCCTATTACCGGTGGCCCCAGCCAGCTGCTGGCCCGCCAGTGGGGCAACGATGGCAGCTATGCGGCCGATGGCAAACAGGTAGTGATAGACAAAATGGACCGCTGGGATGTGGAATGGCGAGCCTACCGTGGTGGTCAAAACACGCCGCTGATCATTTTAAACCTGGCCGACTACAGCGAAGTGCTGATACCCAACCCACAACGCAGCACCGACATACAGCCGCTGTGGCTGGGCGATAAAATTTATTTTCTGAGCGACCGCGACGGCGGTGTGGCCAATATCTGGAGCTACCAGCCTGCCAATGGTAAGCTGACCCAGCTCACCCGTTTCAAAGGATCGGATGTAAAGTGGCTGGCAGGCCATGGCAATACCCTGCTGTACGAGCGGGACGGCTGGCTGCACCAAACCGACCTGAACGGTGGGGGCGGCAAGCAACTGGCGATCCAAGTTGTGGGCGATTTTCCGTGGTCGGCGCCCCGCTGGGAAAACGTAGGCCGTAGCATCAATTGGGCCGACCTGAGCCCCACTGGCAAGCGGGCTGTGATGGAAGCAAGGGGCGAAATATTTACCGTGCCGGTAGAAAATGGCGACGTACGCAACCTGACCAAAAGCAGCGGCACGGCCGACCGGGCGCCCATGTGGTCGCCCAAGGGCGATGAAGTAGCCTGGTTTAGCGATGCCGGTGGCAAGGGCTACCAGTTGATGCTGGCCAGGCAAGACGGCATGAGTGCGCCTCGCAGCATCTCCATTGGCGAATCGAAAATGGCCTGGGAACCTACCTGGAGCCCCGATGGCAAATACATTGCCTTTGCCGACGACGATGTGCGGGTGCGAGTACTGGAGTTGGCCACCGGCAAAATAGAAACGGCCGACGTGGGCGGATTAAACATAGAACGTGGCGATATGGGCCTAACCTGGAGCCCCGATGGCCAATGGCTGGCCTACAGCAAAACCGGCGCCAATATGCTGCGCTCCATACAGGTGTACAATGTGCGGAGCAAAACGGTACAAAGACTCACCAACGCCTTTGCCGATGCGTTTTCGCCTGCCTGGGACCGCGACCAAAAGCACCTGTACTTTTTGGCCAGTACCGAGGTAGCGCTGGGCAGCGGCTGGGCCAATACCAGCTCGCAAAATGCCCGACCCGAGTACGAGGCATATGTGATAAACCTGCGCAAAAGCGACGAAAGCCCCTTTAAGCCCACCAGTGACGAAGAAGAGGTGAAAAAGGAAGAGGTGAAGGCAGAGGTCAAGGGTGAGGTCAAGGCAGAGGTCAAGGCAGAGGCCAAGGTAGAGGAGAAGGCAAAGGCACCGGAGAAGCCTGCCGAGAAGTCGAAAGAGGAGGTGCAAATAGACTTTGACGGACTGGAGCGTCGCACCATACCGCTGCCCATGCCCAAGCGCAACTACGGAGTAGTAGTGGCGGGCATGGCCGGCTCTGCATTTATACTGGAGCGGGTGCCCAACAGGCCCAGCGTGCTGCACAAGTTTTCGCTGGAGGCCAAAGAAGCCAAAGAGTTTATGACGGGCGTGAATGGGATGCAGGCTTCAAAAGATGGTAAAAAGCTGCTGGTATCAAGCCAGGGCGCCTGGAAGGTGGTAAGCACCGGTGGCCCCAGCGGAGCCGACGCGAAAGCACTGAAAACTGACCTGCGTATGCAGCTCGACCGTGGCCAGGAATGGCAGCAAATGTTTGACGAAGCCTGGCGCTATGAGCGGGATTATTTTTACGACCCCAACCTGCATGGCCGCAACTGGGACGAAGTGTACCAGCGCTATGCGCCGCTCATTCCGTATGTAAAGCACCGTGCCGACCTGACCTATATACTCGACCAGGTGAATGGCGAACTAAGCGTGGGCCACAGCTTTGTGTTCGGAGGCGATTTTCCTGAAACCGACAACCCAACCGTGGGCCTGCTGGGTGCCGATTTGGTGGCCGAAAATGGCCGCTGGAAAATAGCCCGCATTTACAACACCGAAAGCTGGAACCCCGGCCTGAGCAGCCCGCTGGACCGCCCGGGCATGAAGATGAATACCGGTTATTACCTGGTCGGTGTCAATGGCAAAGAACTAACAGCCAACGACGACCCTTACAAATTGTTGGACGGAACAGCCGATTTG
>CANHEC010000007.1 GCA_947459455.1 Chitinophagaceae bacterium | reverse complement strand
TGGCAGGGGGTGGATAAATCGGGGGATTTTTTCCCGCAACGGCGCTGAAGAAATTTGGATTTGAATTCGATGGCGACCTGGCCCGCCTTCCTCATTTCTTATTTTGCTATTCGTTATTTCTTATTGCTTATTCACTCCACCGCAATCAATCTGTGAAAATCCGTGCCATCTGTGGCGGAATGATTCGCACAGCGTAGGCATAAAGCGCCTGGAAGAGACCGATTTGAAATTCTACGGCGACCTAAGCTTCCTTCCTCATTTCTTATTCCGTTATTCCTTATTTCTTATTGCTTTCTATCCAGTTCCCACTCAGGTAGATTTTTCTGCCAGGAATTTGCATCAACACCCAAATTGAAATAGTTGCCTCTTCTGCCAACATTATTTGGAAGCAGTCTGCGTGGGCCGATGCCACTGCAAGCCAATACCGCCAAAAAAGTTGCGGCCGGGCGCTGCATTGAAAAAGCGATTGCCGGCAGCATTGATATCGTTGCCCAGGCTATACGATTGATCGAGCAAATTATCGGCGCCGGCAAACAGGTGCCACTGCCAGCGGCGCTGCTGCGGGCTGCGCCAGCCCAGCCGGGTGCCCAGCAGGTGAAAGGGCGCTGCCTGAAAAGTATTCGCATCGTTCAGCTGGATGCTGCTATTGAAGTAGTAACTGAAATGAGCATAAAACCCGGCTTTGAAACTGGTATACACCCAGGCCGACAGGGCATGCTGCGGCACCCCGGGCAGCCGCTTGCCGTTGTAGCTCACGCCCAGCTTATTGTAGTCGGCGTAGGTAAACTGCGAATAGGTGTGCGATAGTTGTACCCGCAGCATCGGTAGCAGCGGGCTCACATACCGGTGCCAGTTTAGCTGGCTTTCGGCGCCCCACTGGCGGGTGCGCCCGGCATTGATGTAAAAATCGGCGCCGCCGGCATCCCGCTGTTGCACCAGGGTATTGCGCAGGTTAAAGCTGAACAGGTTGGTCTGAAAATCCCATCCCTTGCCAAACTGAAAGCGGTGCGATAGCTCGAAGTTGACACCGCTTTCGGCCTCCAGATCGGTGCTGATGCGGCCGGTGCTGGGCAGCAGTTCACTCACGGTGGGTGGCGAAAAACCACGGCTGATGGTCAGCTGCGTTTCGGAGCCGTGGCGGCCGCGGTAGCCCAGCAGCAGGCGGGGGGCAGGTTCGGGCTGGTAGCGGCGGCTTTGGGTGCTGATGGGCAGGCTGCTAAGGCGGGTAATGGCCACGCGGTTGCTATTGAGGCTGAGGCCTGCGCTGGCATACCAATGCGGGCCCCAATCGGCGTCGAGCTGGGTGAACAAAAAGCCCGTTTGAAACTGCAGGTCATCGTTGGTAAGCAGCGAGTCGCGGGTGCCCAGGCGGTTGCGGCTCACTTGTGTATTGAAATAGCCGGCCTGGTATTCGGCGCCCGATTGCCAGTGCAGTTTCCACTGCTGCCACTGGTGGCGCCAGGCAAATACGGTGCGGCCGCCAAAGTGTGGCTCTATGCGGCTTTCGTAGTTGCGAATGGCCGAATTGCGCACCCGTGCAAAGGCGCCATAAGCGGCGGTGGTATTGGTCCAGCGGCTGCTGATGCGCCGGCGGCTGCTGAGGCCGGCCAGCAGGTTTTGCTGGTAAATTGCGGCATTCACCGCCTGTGCCGATGGGAAGCCGCCACCGGCTGGCCGGGCGGCCCGTGGATTGGCCCTAAACTCGGCCAGCGTAAGGCCACCGGGTGTTTGGTAATACAAATCGGTGTACAGCAAGGTGGCCGTAAGGGCGTGTTGCTCGCTGGTTTTGAGCTGGCTGGTAAAGCTGAGCTGATCGCGGCGCATGCCAGTTTGCAGGCGGTAGCCATCGGCCCGGGTGTGGGCATAGCTCAGGCGGCTGCGCTGGGCCCCTTTTCCCCAATTGGCCGCGGCGGTTATTTGCTGCAGGCCGTAGCTGCCGGCGCTGTATTCCAGCTCGGCTTGCGGTGCCCGCGGGTTGAGTGCATCCATCAGCACCACCCCACCGGTACCGGCACCATACATGCTGGCGCCGGGGCCTTTGTATACCTGAAAGGTGCTGGCACTGTTGATGGCCAACTGGTTGAAATAGGTATTGCCGCCAGCATCGGTAAACGGCAGGTCGTTGAAATACATTTTGATATTGCGTACGCCAAACGGACTGCGCAATGAACTACCGCGAATATTCAGTCGATAACTGCCCGGCGATCTTTCTTCGATGCGAACACCAGGGGCGGTATTCAGGGCCGCCACCAGCGAGGTGGGATTGCTCATTTCCAACTGGCCAGGCAACTGCCGTACACTTACGGCTGTGGCCGATAGCTGGCGGCGACTGCTGCCAAACAGCGGCTGGCTGATTACCACGCTATCGAGGCCCTGCAAGGTATCGGGTGCAGCCGTGGCGGCAGGTGATTGCTGGGCTACGCCAGCCATTGTCGAAAAAGTAAAAGCAATAAGGCAAAGCCCTATTTTTAGCCGATTGTACATAAGGGATGATAGTAAACGCCGTATTCAAAAGTGCGGAGGCAAACCATACCAGCGTACAGCTAAGAAACCACAACGGTTGATAACCTGCCTGCAGGCAGGAGCCCGCCGCTGTATCCGATAGCTGTCTGGCTACTGATGAGATGCCGGCAGCCCTAAAAACAAGCGTGTATGCAAAGCAGCAACAAACTGAACCTGTTTGACCTGACGGTGATCGTAGTGAGCCTGGTGATAGGCATGGGCATTTTTAAAACGCCTGCCAGCATTGCTGCCAAAAGCGGTACCGAAACGATCTTTTACAGCGCCTGGCTGCTGGGCGGACTCATGGCCTTGGTGGGGGCGCTCATTTTTGCTGAAATAGGTACCCGCCTGCCGGTGGTGGGGGCTTACTACAAAGTGTTTTCGTACGCCTATCACCCGGCGGTGGGCTTTACGGTCAATATTCTCATCCTCATCAGCAATGCAGCCTCGCTGGCGGTGGTTACCCTCATAGGTGCCGAGTACTGCGCCGACCTGGTGTTTGGCAAGCAAATGGGTTTCGCATTCAACGTGGGGCTGTCCGTACTGTCAGTGGCCATCTTTTTTGTGGTAAACCTGCTGGGCCTGAAAACCAGCAGCCGTACACAAAACGTGCTGATGCTGGTAAAAGTAGGATTGATACTGGTGCTGATATCGGCCCTGGCGGCTGGCACACAAGTAGCGCCGCATGGCTATACCAGCGATCCGGTGCGTACCTACGATGGCAGCAATGCCTGGCTGCTGCTGGTCATCAGCATGGTGGCCGTCAGCTTTACCTACGGCGGCTATCAGCAGACCATCAATTTTGGCGCCGAGGTGAATAAGGCCGGCACGCTGCAAAAAGGCATTTTCATTGGCATCATCATCGTGGTGCTGCTGTACCTCACAGTAAATTATGCGTATGTGCAGGTGATAGGCTACGAGCCCATGAAAAACGCTACCTCGATCGGGGCGCTGCTGTTCGAAGCATGGTTTGGTAAAATAGGAGCGAAGCTGTTTGATTTTGCCATGTTCATCAGTGTGCTGGCTTACGTGAATATTTTACTAATGAGCAATCCGCGGGTGATGTTTGCCATGGCGCAGGATGGGGTATTGCCCAAGCTGTTTGCCTACCAGCACCCCCGCACCCAGGCGCTGGTGCCCGGTTTGATTGCGTTTTCAGCTACTACCATCATCGTCACCCTTTTTGGCAAGGGCGTCAATAATATTCTTGGCTTTTCCATTTTCCTCGACAGCATGGGTTTTGTGACCTGTGCCATTGCGCTGGTGCTGCTGCGCCGCCGCGGGGTAAACAATGAACTGGTGCAGCCCGGATTGCTCACCCGCCTGATACCGGCGCTGGTGGTGTTTTTTGTACTGGCCTACCTGGTAGTGGCCACTGCCGTAGTGCTTGATAATTGGCAGGCCGCCCTGACTGGCGTGATATTGCTGGTGCTGTTTGTGGGTGTGTATTTTGTGAGCAAGCAGTTGCAGCAACATCCGGATGACATGTTGGAGTATTAGTAGTCACCCGTGGCATTCGAATAGCTTTACCCCCCATGGATATTTCCTACATCCTCAACCAATTGGGCGAAGACCACCACGAGTATTTCAACGCCGTGGCGCCCCCGATTGTACAAAGCAGCAATTTCCAGTTTGATACCGTCGACCAGTTGCGGCAGGCATTTGCCGCCGAGTACGATGTGTTTTTGTACAGCCGTGGCAATAATCCGACGGTGGACATTTTGCGCCAAAAACTGGCCGCCCTGGATGGCGCCGAAGATGCGCTGGTCTTCAACAGCGGTGCCAGTGCCATTTTTTGCGCCGTGCTCCCGTTTGTAAAGCAGGGCGATCATATTGTAAGTGTACGGTCTCCCTACACCTGGGCGCAGCGCCTGTTCGATGTCATTTTGCCCCGCTTTGGTGTAAGCACCACGTATATCGACGGTACCGAGCCGGACCACTGGCAGCAGGCCACCCAGCCCAATACGGTACTGTACTACCTCGAAAGCCCCAACAGCTGGACCTACCAACTGCAGCCGCTGGAGGCCGTGGCCAGCCTGGCCCGCAGCCGGGGTATTATCACCGTCATCGATAATTCATATTGCACACCGCTGTGGCAGCAGCCGCACCGGTTTGGTATCGACCTGAGCTTGCAGAGCGCCACCAAATACCTGGGCGGCCACAGCGACTGTGTAGCCGGCGTGCTCACCGGCAGCAAGGCCCACATGAGCCAAATTTTTTACAGCGAATACATGACCACCGGTGCTGGCGCCACGCCCTTTCATGCCTGGCTGCTGCTGCGGGGCCTGCGTACCCTGCCGCTACGCCTGCAGCGGGTGGCCGATAGTACGGCCCGGCTGTGGCCCTGGCTCAAACAGCAGCCCTGGGTGGAGCAGTTGCTGTTTCCAGGCGACCCCGATTTTCCGCAGGCCGGGCTGGCCCGCCAGCAAATGAGCAATGCCGGTGGCCTGCTTACGCTGGTGCTGCGGGCGCAGCGGGTGGAGCAAATCGAGGCGTTTTGCAATGCGCTGCAGCGCTTTCGCATGGCGGTAAGCTGGGGCGGGCACGAAAGTTTGCTGATACCCAAATGCGCCGGCATGCCCCGCCAGCAGTTTGATGCGGCCAACCCCGCCCACCGGCAGGTACGCCTGTATGTGGGGCTGGAAGAGCCCACTGTGCTGCAGGCCGATCTGGAGCAAGCCAGCCAGCATTTGATCGACCCCACCTGAATTTGGATGCAAATACAAATCCTGATCACGGTCACTACCCATTCAGCATTCATCATTCATCATTGTTCCTTCCGCCTTCCGCATTCATCCGTCCCCATTCCACATTCATCATTCCACATTCATCATTGCTCCTTCCCCCCCGCCGCTCGTATATTGGCCTGTGCCGGCTACCCTTAGCCGGCTACCTTTGCGCCCATGCTACCTCGTTTAAGATTTTTGATGACAATAGGCCTGCTGGCATGCACAATGGCTGGCCTGGCACAGGAAAAATGGGATCTGCGCCGCTGCGTGGAGTATGCCATTGCCAATAATATCAGTGTCAAGCAAAACGACATTCAGGCCCGGCTGAATGAGCTGGTGTACCAGCAAAGCCGCGATGCCCGCTGGCCCACGCTCAACTTCAGCACCTCGCTGGGCGAGCAGTTTGGCCGTAGCATCGACCCCACTACCAACCAGTTTACGCAGAACAACATCACGTTTTCGAACCTCAATATCCAAACCGGGGTGACGCTGTTCAACTGGTTCAGCCAAAAAAATACCATTGAGGCCAACCGCCTGACCACAGAGGCCAGCAAGGCCCAGACCAAAAAAATACAGGACGATATAGCCCTGAACGTAGCAGCCGCTTACCTGCAGGCCCTGCTGAGCAGCGAGCAAAAGCGGACGGCCGAAGTGCAGGCCGACCAAACCCGCGAACAGCTGATGGTGACCCGCAAGCGGGTGGACGCCGGTGCCGTGCCCGAACTGAACGCTGCCGAGCTGGATGCCCAACTGGCCCGCGACAGCGCTGCCATAGTGCAGGCCGAGAGCACCTACCGCCTGAACCTGCTGCAGCTGAAAGCCCTGCTGATGCTGGATGCGGGCACGCCGTTCGAAATTGATACGCCTCCCATTGATGCCATTCCAGTATCGCCGCTGGCCGAGCTGGAGCCAGAGCTGGTGTACAACAGTGCGGTGCTGGTGCGCCCCCTACAGGTGGCCAACCGCCTGCGGCTGGAAGCAGCTCAGAAAAATGCCGCCGCCGCCAAAGCTGCCATGTACCCCACCATTGGTGCCTTCGGCAACATTCAATCGGCGTACTCCAGCGCCCTCGGCTTTTTGCCCAAAGGCAGTAATGTGAGCACGGTGGTTCCCACTCAAAGCTTTGTAAACGTGGGGGGTACTTCTTACTTCGTCAATACGCCCATTAGCCGCCCAGAGCGGTTTGTACAAGCCAACTATTTCCGCCAGCTCGATTTTAACTTTCGGCAGGCCGTAGGCCTGAGCCTGCAGGTGCCCATCTTTAATGGCCATCAGGCACGCACGGCCTACAAGCGGGCCCTGGTGAACCAGGAAGGTATTCAGCTGCAAATGCGGGCCGATAGCCTCACCCTGAAGCAAGACATCTATACCGCTTACCAAAATGCCATCAATGCACTGGCTACTTACAACAGCCGCAAAAAGGCCTATGAAACGGCTGCCTATAGCTACAGCCTGGGCCGCCAGCGCTACGAGGTAGGCCTGCTGCCGGTAATAGAGCTGCTCACCCTGCAAAACAATACGCAGCGGGCCCTTATCGATCAATTGGTAAGCCGCTACGAGTTTGTATTCCGTACCAAAATCCTGGAGTTTTACCGCGGTACCGGCATGCAGCTGTAGCCCGGCACCCACCTGCTAACTGATACTTGAAAACAGCCCCGCCACCCCTGTGGGGCGCATAAAAGAAGCACGTATGAAGAAAAGGACAACGTTTTGGATCATTGGAAGCCTGGTAGGCCTGATTGTGCTGCTGGTAGCCCTGAAAAAGGGCGGTGTGATTGGCACCGAAGAGGGCACCAAAGTAGCAGTAGAGGCCGCCGACCAGCGCACCATCATCGAAACGGTGAATGCCAGCGGTAAAATTTACCCTGAGATCGAAGTAAAGATCAGCTCAGACGTATCGGGCGAAATAACCGAACTGACCGTGCTGGAAGGCGACAGCGTACGCCGTGGCCAGGTATTGGCCCGCGTATTTGCAGACCTGCTGAACCTGCAGCAGCAACAGGCCAGCGCCGTGGTAAACCAGCAACAGTTTCAGGTAGCCAATAGCGAAGCGCAGCTGGAAGGCCTGCGCAGCGCTATGCAGCAGGCACAAGCCCAGTACGACCGCCAGAAAAAGCTGCTGGAGGGTAAAGTGATCAGCCGCCAGGAATTTGAAGTGGCCGAGAACACCTACAACAATGCCAAGGCCAACTACAATGCCACCCTGCGCCAGATAGACGCTGCCCGTGCACAGGTAGCCAGCGCCCGGGCCAACCTGCAGCGGGCCAGCACCGATGTAAGCCGCACCACCATTGTGGCTCCCATGGATGGCGTGGTAAGCCTGCTGAACGTAAAGAAAGGCGAACGCGTAGTAGGTACTGCCCAAATGGCCGGTACCGAAATGATGCGGATAGCCGATATGAGCCGCCTGGAAGTACGGGTGGATGTGACTGAAAACGATATTCCGAAAGTACACATCGGCGATAGTGCCCTCATCAGTGTAGATGCTTACCTCAACCGCAAGTTTAAAGGCATTGTATACCAAATAGCCAGCAGCAACAACGGCGCAGCCGGTGCCGGTGCTGCTGCGCAAAGTGCCAATGAAGTAACCAACTACAAAGTGTACATCCGCTTGCTGCCCGAAAGCTATGCCGACCTGATTGATCCCACCAAGCCTCGCAGCTTCCCCTTCCGCCCGGGTATGACGGCCAGCGCTGACATCCAGACCCGTGTAAAGGCTGGTGTACTCAGCGTACCCATCAATGCAGTGACCACCCGCGACAAAAACGAAAAGAAAGACGGCGAAGCAAAAAAGAAAGATGAACCCAAAGGCGCCGGCCAGGATGATGCCGCCCCGGCCAACAGCGACGAGGAAGAAAAAGATGTAGTGGTGTTTGTGTTTGACAAAGCCAGCAGCACGGTAAAAAAAGTAGTGGTGAAGACCGGCGTGCAGGATACCCGCTACATTGAAATAGTAAGCGGACTGCAAAAAGGCCAGCAAGTGGTAGCCGAGCCGTACAACATTATTTTCCGCACCCTGAAGGATGGCACCAAAGTGACGGTGGTAGATAAGAGTAAGTTGTTTGAAGTGAAAGAGTAAAAGCCTACCGACCCTTCCACATTTGGCCTCGCCCCGCTACCAAGCGGGGCGAGGCTTTTTTGTGCTGCCTTTCCTGCTTGTTTTTTCGCTATTCTTTGGCAGGCAGCTATTTTGTTGGTCCCATCCTTTTTCCGTTACTTTTGCCAATTGGCCTTTCCGCAGCTACGCCCCGGTGTCGCCCCCTGATTTGTGAAGTGCCAAACCCATTGCTGCCGGCAACAAACCAAGAACCAGCTGGCGGCCAGCTTATATGTCTCTACCGTTTTTTGTAAAACATATTTACAACAATGCCAGTGAGGAAGTGATCAAGCGGGGAAAACGCATCCATGCCAATGGCTTGCTCGATATCATCGATCATAGCCCCATCATGGAGTCGATCAATTTTCGCATAAAGGATGATATGTACAACACCTGGTACAAGGTGAAAGTGGAACATTACAATCATCCGCAGAGCATGACCATCCGCTGCACCTGCCCCTACAACCTGAGTGAGGTGTGCCGCCACAAAGCAGCTGCACTGCTGCAGCTGCAGGAAATGAGTGAGCAAGGCTTGCTGGGAGGCCAGGCGGTGCGCTACAATCAGGCGCATACGCTGGTCAAGATCAGGCACATTGACCTGAAGATGATACGCCTGATGGCGGGCAACCAAAACTATGAGGCGGCCGAGGAGCTACTGCGCAGCAATGCAGCTACCATCATTAGTGCAGCCAATGAGCGGGTAGAGGCTGAGCTGCCTGCCGATGGCAGTACCTTCAAAGTAGTGATTCGTAAAAACGATGAACGCTTTTTTGATACCAGCTGTACCTGCCACGACGATGAGCATGTGCTGTGCAAGCACAAAACCGCTTTGTTTTTGCAATTGCTGAATGCTTATGGGGCACACTATTTCGACAGTATTCGCAACTACGACCGCGATAAGGAAAAGCTGCTGGGCATTTACGGCTACTCGCTGGATGATGACCTCACCGGCAAGTTTGAGTTCACTTACAAAGATGGCAAGCCGTTTTTGCGGGTGCTCGATCCCACGATTAAGAAAGTGAACATACCGCTAGCCACAGCCGGCCAGCGCAAACCGGTAGAAGCACCCGCCCCCTTACCAGTGGCAGAAGCCGCACCAGCATTGCCGCCCGCCATTCTGAAGGCGCTTGGCATGGTGTTCAGGCCGCTCGACAATGTGTATCCCTTCTTTACCATCGAAGCCGTGCAGGGCGAGCCTGCCGATAATGGCGACCTGGCAGGTAAAGTAGAGCGGCTGGATATGGGCAAGTATGTGGAAACTGAAGCTTTTTCGGAAGAAGACAAGCAACTGCTGCAACAACTGCGCAAGCTGACCGATGCTGAGGTGAATAAGTACCTCAATCGCAATTCAACCTTCAGCGGCTTTTGGGACAACATTGTACAAACAGCTGCTTCTGACCTGCCGGAAGAAACCAAAGTGCTCATCAACGAATACCTGCAGCCCAAGCTGCGGCGTATTTGGGAAGACTATCAGCATACACCGGTTTATTTTTTGCCTGCCGGCACCCGCTTTGTGACCGCCGAACTGCAGGTGGCGCACCTGCATGAGCACCTGGTAAAGCCGGTGCTGAAGGTGACTGCAAAAGCCGACACCGTGACGGTGGCTTGCTATGCCGATAGTGGCCGCAAGCAGTGGGCGCTGCAAGACAATGAATGGTCATCGCCGCTGGTACTGCTGTACGACCAAACCCTGTATTGCTGGCAGCGGGCCGAAGATGTGAACCTGGCGATCCGCTTTGCGCAACCGCTGCAGGTGGCCAAGGCCGATTGGCCGGAGTTTGCCAGCCAGCACCTGGTGCCCCTCAGCAATGAGTACGATATTGTTTTTGACAAAGCCATTACCCGGCATGTAAAAGATCAGGAGCCCGAGATCAGCCTGCAACTGGTAGAAAAAGGAGAGTTCCTGGCCTTTGTGCCCATCTTTAAATACGCCGGTATGCCGGCTCCGGCCAATGAGCAGCCGACGGTGGTAGCTGTGCAGCATGGACAGTTGGTGGTGATCCATCGCATGCTCGAAAAAGAGCGGTCCTTCATGCAAAAGCTGGCCAACCTGCACACCAATTTCATCAGGCCCGAGCGTACCCGCCAGCTGGTGCTGAAGGGAACAGAGGTGCTGCGCAATAACTGGTACTTCCTGTTTATGGAAAGTATGCACGAAATGAAGGTGCCGGTATTGGGCTTTGAAGGCCTGCGCAACTTTCGCTTCAATGCAGCCCGGCCGCAAACACAGATACGCATCAGCAGCGGTGTCGATTGGTTTGATGCCAAAGTAGATGTGCAGTTTGGCGACCAGGTGGTGCGCATCAGCGATATCAAGCGGGCCCTGGTAAACAAGCAGTCGTTTGTGCCGCTGCAAGATGGCAGTCTTGGCATATTGCCCGAAGAGTGGTTGAAGAAATACAGTCTGCTGTTTACCATGGGCGAGGGGCACGGCAGCCACCTGCGCCTCAGCCGCTTTCAGTTTGGGGTGATAGATGAGCTGTATGAACAGCGGGATACTGATGAGCTGCAGGTAGAACTGGAGGAGAAGTTTGACAGGCTGCGGGAGTTTAAGCGCATCAAAAAAGTATCGCCGCCCAAACACCTGCAACCGGTGCTGCGGCCTTACCAGCAGTCGGGTTTTCAGTGGCTGCACTTTTTGATGGAGAATGAGTGTGGCGGTATTTTGGCTGATGACATGGGTTTGGGTAAAACCATTCAGGCCCTGACCATGCTGGAACACTACGAAAACAAGCACGGCCACCTGCGAGCCCTGGTGGTATGCCCCACTACGCTGCTGTACAACTGGGAGAATGAGATCAAAAAGTTTACGCCCAAAATGGAGTATTTCATTCACCATGGCGGCGTACGCACCCGCTCCAAAGACGAGTTGCAGCGGCATCACATCATCATTACTACATACGGTACCCTGCGCAGCGATATATTGCTGATGAAAGACATTGCGTTTGACTACGTGGTGCTCGATGAAAGCCAGGCCATTAAAAACCCCAACAGCAAGGTGGCGAGGGCAGCCTGCCTGCTGCAGAGCAAGCATCGGCTGTGTATGAGTGGTACACCGCTGCAAAACAATACGTTCGACATCTATGCGCAAATGAATTTCCTGAACCCGGGACTGCTGGGTAGTGGCGATTTTTTCCGCAACAGCTTTGCCACGCCCATCGATAAATTTGGCGAGCAGGAGCAAAAGGAGCACCTGCGCAAGCTGATTTATCCGTTTATATTGCGCCGCACCAAAGAGCAGGTGGCCAAAGACCTGCCGGAGAAAACAGAGACCGTGCTGTTTTGCGAAATGGGCGATGAGCAGCGACGCATTTACGATGCCTACCGCAATGATTTTAGAGACAAGGTGCTGGGCGTAATAGACCAGCAGGGCATGGAACGCAGCCAACTCACCATTTTGCAGGGCCTCATGAAGTTGCGCCAGATTTGCGATAGTCCTGCTATTTTGAATGAGGATGATAAGTTTCCGAACCACAGCATCAAGCTGGAGGAGCTGGCCCGAGAGATCACTGAAAATATCAGCGATCACAAGGCACTGGTGTTCTCGCAGTTTTTGGGCATGCTGGCATTAATACGGGCTAAGCTGGAAGAACTGGGCGTGCAGTACGAGTACTTCGATGGCAGTACCAGCGTGACCGATCGGCAGAAGGCCATCGATAATTTCCAAAACAATCCGGAGTGCCGGGTATTCCTCATTTCACTCAAGGCGGGTGGTGTGGGCCTCAACCTGACCGCTGCCGACTACGTGTACATTGTAGATCCGTGGTGGAACCCTGCCGTAGAGCAACAGGCCATCGACCGTACGCACCGCATTGGCCAAACCCGCAACATCTTTGCTTACCGCATGATCTGTAAGGATACGGTGGAAGACAAGATCATCCAGCTGCAAGAAAAGAAGCGACTCCTTGCCAAAGAACTCATTGCCGACGACGCCGGCTTTGTGAAGAAACTGACGCGGGATGATATTGAGTATTTGTTTAGTTGATGATACGACCCTGAGGGGAGGCAGATACTTTGGTGTAAGAAGCAAAAGCGTTTGGTTGCTATTGTCTTCGTTTGCCAGTGATCTCCAGTTTGACACTGGGTGCCAGTCGCAGCACTTCGCCGTCTTTGAGCAGCAGGGACTCTACTTTGGCATCTTGTACCAGCGTTGGTGACGTCCTGCCCTTCAAAATAGAACTGGTAAAAGAGCGGCAAAAGCCATTCGAGGAATGGCTGCTTGGAAAAAAAGCTGACCGATAATTTGGATTTACTGAACACTGTTCATTTATTTGCATATCGAACAGTTTTACCATGGGTATTGAAGAAAGAAAGCAGCGGGAGAAAGAGCAGATGCGGCGCCTGATTTTGGACGCGGCCCGGGCAATCTTTCTGGAAAAAGGCTATTACCAGGCCAGCATCCGCACCATTGCCGATAAGATTGAATACAGCCCCGGCACTATTTACCTGTATTTCAAAGAGAAGGATGAGATCTTTCTGGCCCTGCACAACGAGGCGTTTGGACAGCTGTTTGAGCTGATGGCCCCGCTGCGCATGGTAGAAGATCCCTTTGAGCGACTCATTGCCATGGGCCGTATTTATATCGATTTCGCATTGAAAAACAAGGACTTGTACGACCTGATGTTTATTATGCAGGCGCCCATGAACATGCTGGACGATGCCTGCCATTGGACGGAGGGCGACCGCGTATTTGACTACCTGGTAGATACCGTTCGCCAGTGCCAGGCCGGTGGCCGCATGCAGGGGCACGATCCATCTACACTCTCTTTCAGCATCTGGAGCGCTATGCATGGTATGTGCGCCCTCTACTGTCGCGACCGAATGATGGTGGTAGCACACGTGTCCGATGAGTTTTCAAGTGAAAGTGAATTGCTGGAAGGCGCCTTTCGCTGCTACATTGATATGCTGCGGAAGCTGTGATTTTTTTTGCTCTGGAACTAAACACTGTTTATTAAGTAATCGTTATTAATAAAACGCACCCCGTTATGAATCGCACCCTTTTGCTGTTTTGCTACTTTCTGCTAGGCGGCCTGCCCGTGCCAGCGCAGCAAACCACCGCTACACCAGCTGTATTGCAGCGCTACGTGCAGCAGGCACTCGATAGCAACCTCGTACTACGGCAGCGGCACCTGAGTTTGCAGCAAAGCATGCTGGCACTCAAGGAAGCCCGCAGCTATTTTCTCCCATCAGTTGAAGGTCTGGCAGGTTACCAAACCGCCGGTGGTGGTCGCTCCATCAATATTCCGGTAGGCGACCTGCTGAACCCTGTGTACGCCACACTGAATCAACTGACCGGCAACGGTAAGTTTCCCACCATTGCCAATGTGGAGGAGCAGTTTTTACCAAAAAACTTCTACGATGTGAAGCTGCGGACCAGTTATCCGCTGTACAACCCCTCGGTACGCTACGGCGCACAAATAGCAGCGCAGCAGGTACGCCTGTCGGAAAAAGAGGTAGACCTGTACAAACGTGAACTGATAAAAGATGTAAAGGCTGCGTACTACAGCTACCTGATGGCCACCGAAGCTGTACGCATATACGAGGCCACCCGCGTGGTAGTGCAGCGCAGCCTGCAGATAAACCAAAGCCTTTACAATAACGGCAAAGGCCTGCCTGCCTACATCAGTCGCAGCGAGGCCGACCTGCTGCAGGTAGATGCGCAAATAGAAAGCAGCCGCAACGATGCAGCCAAGGCAAAAGCCTATCTCAATTTCTTGCTCAATCGCAGCCTGACCGAAGAAGTAGAGGCTACCGAGCTGATACTGCCCACACTGGGTACCTGGCTAGCCGACGAGGCCGCTACCAAAGACCGCGAAGAACTGGTGCAGCTGCGCATTGCACAGCAGATAAACGAAACCCTGCTGCGCCTGCAGGAGAGCTATCGGATGCCTCGCATCAGTGCGTTTTTAGACCTGGGTGTTCAGGCGCAACAAATGAAGGTAGACCGGCAGGCTCCCTACTACCTGTTGGGGGTACAGTTGGAAATTCCAATTTTCCAGGGGCGACGCAACCAATATAAAATAGCACAAGCCCAACAGCAGGTAAGCCAGGTGCAACTGCAGCAGGCTGCGGTAGCCAGGCAATTGGAACTGGCTGCTTTTTCGGCCCGCAACAATGTGCTGACCGCAGTAGCCAACCACCGGGCGGCCAATAAGCAAGCCGAGGCCGCACAGAGCTATTTTAAACTGATAGACCGTGGCCGTGCCGAAGGCAGTAACAGCTATATCGAATGGCTGGACGCTCGTAATCAGCTTACGCTTAGCCAAATACAGCAGCAGCTGAGCAAGTACCGTGCCCTTACTGCGCTGGCCGAATATGAACGCCAGGCTGCTGCCGCTGCCTTATCCAATCCAGAGTAATTCCCACCCATTTTTCACTTCCAATCATTGCATCCATGAAAACATTCTTTTCGGCTGCAGCGCTGGCAGTATTGCTGGCTGGCTGCCATGCCGCTGCTAACAAAAATCCTTTGCCTGCCAGCGGCGACGCCATTCCGGTAAAGCTGGCGCCCATCAGCGTGGGCAGCAGCCAAACCAATATTGAAACCACCGGCTTACTATCTACCGAAGATGAATCGAAGCTGGCCTTTAAGCTGGGCGGAGTGGTAGATGCTATTCTGGTAGATGAAGGCAGCTTTGTGCGCAAAGGCCAGGTGCTGGCCACTTTGAAAACAACTGAAATAGCCAGCGAAGTAGGACAGGTAAACCTGGGCGTAGAAAAGGCGCAGCGAGATTATCAGCGGGTACTGAACCTTTACAATGACAGTGTGGCTACACTGGAGCAATTGCAAAAT